>JAUSLX010000171.1 GCA_030645775.1 Gallionella sp.
AGTAGCACGCCCGTATGACCACGCATCCCTTCAATGACAGAAACCTTCGACCCGTAGGCATCGTAATCAAAAACCAGCTTGCTGGGTTGCAACGTTTGCCGCTGTGCCTGCTCGATCAAGGACTGAGCCAACGGATGTGCCAGGCGGTATATATGTGCTTCCTCACTGCGACGGGGTAATTCGTAACGACCCAGCGGGATTGAGGATTCATCTTGCGCTATCAAGCCATCTGGCAAGCTGTTCAGCTTAAACCCGGTATCATCTTCATCAAAATCAGCGTGACCATCCAATCCGGCACGCGTGAATCGGATCAACAACCGCTCAAGCTTGCCCAGTGATGCGCGAGCATCCTGATTGCGCAAACGCAGTCTTTCTTGCACATCTTCATCAAAATTTTCGAGTAACGATTTTCGAGCACTAATCATCGCATCGCTAATCTCACCGGCCAAATCCAGTTGGAGTTGTTGGAAAGCGGTATGTATCGCTTCAGGGTGGCGGCAGGTTTGATATATCTCGGCAATACGACGCTCGAAATCAACGCCTGACTCAACAGCCCCCAGCACTTCATCGCTGGCACCGAATACGCCATCAAAAAGCTGGAACTTCTGTGCCAGTAGCTCATAAACTCGTTTATCGGCGTCATTATCGCGGTTCAAAAAGTTGACCACGACGACATCGTGTTTCTGCCCATAGCGGTGGCATCGACCAATACGCTGTTCGATACGTTGCGGATTCCACGGCAAGTCGTAGTTGATAACCATCGAGCAGAACTGAAGATTGATACCCTCAGCGCCTGCTTCGGTCGCGATCATGATCGAGCCTTGTTCACGGAAGTAATCAACCAGTGCCGCTCTCGTGTCCGCCGAGCGAGATCCTGTTATCCGGTCTGTACCCTCATGTCGTTTGAGCCATTCGCTGTAGATGCGACGTGATCCCTGATCGGTATTCGTTCCATTGAACAAAACAACACCAGGTGTACCTGCACCAAACTCAGCCGTATTCGCCAGCAATTCGAGCAGATAGGATTGCGTACGTCTGGACTCCGTAAAGATGATGGCTTTCTTGGCAGCACCTAATTCATCCAGCTTTTTGAAGGCAACCTTCAATGCTTGCAGCAGCGCCATACCTTTGGCATTTTCTGTAATCGACACCGCCAAATTACGGAAAGACTCCAGTTCAGCAATTTCATCTTTGATTGCGGCGATCTCGCTTTGAGTCTTGGCGCGGTTATCATCAGGGCTGGCTACCTCAATTTCCTCGGTCAGTTCATCCAGCGTCTCAAAATCCTGATCCAGCGCTTCGGCAAGATCAATACTCGCAGACTTATCATCCAGCGTCTGGGTAAGGCGCTTGATCAATGTCTCTAGCGCCCCGGCAATGGCGAACGTGGAAGAGGCCAGCAGCTTGCGCAGCACCAGCGTGATGAGTTGCCGCTGACTGTTGGGTAAAGCAAAAAGTGAATCGCGTTGCAGGTATTCAGAAACATCGTTGTATAACTTAGTTTCGTTTGGGCCCGGAATAAATTCCTGCAACATGGGAATACGCCGCGTGTACTTCACGTAGGCTTCAACCTGGCGGCGCAGCGTGCGTTTACAGATC
>JAUSLX010000107.1 GCA_030645775.1 Gallionella sp.
CAATTTCAGCGTCGGGCTGGAAGCGGCGGGCGCGCTGCTGGGCTACGCCAGACTGACACAAGGTCAGGCCATCAGCCATATCCGCAGCCTGCAGGTATACAGCGCGGATCAGTTCGTGCGCATGGATGCCGCAACCCGACGCAATCTGGAAATCACCCAGACATTGCGCGGCGAACCGGCCCCCACCCTGCTATCGCTGCTCGACACCTGTGCGACCAACATGGGCAGCCGGCTTTTGTCCCACTGGCTGCACCATCCGCTGCGCGACCGCACCGTTTTGCGTGCGAGGCTGGATGCGGTGGATGCATTACTCCCCTCGCCCGCAGGCGGGAGAAGTGTTGGAGGAGAGGGTTACCACAGCGTGCACGGCCTGCTCAAACCCTGCGTGGACGTGGAGCGCATCACCACGCGCATCGCGTTGCGCAGTGCGCGTCCACGTGACTTGTCCGGCCTGCGTGATACGCTGCTCGCCTTGCCGCAACTGCACGCCACCCTCGGCAGCTGCGACGCGCCACTGCTGAATACGCTGAGCGATGCGCTGCAAGCTGATGCGCATCTCGCCACCATGCTGGTTGACAGCCTGCGTGCCGAGCCGTCTTCCGTATTGCGTGAAGGCGGCGTGATTGCCGATGGCTTCGACGCCGATCTGGACGAGCTGCGCGGCATTCAAACCCACTGCGGCGATTTCCTGCTGGCACTGGAAACGCGCGAACGGGCGCGCACCGGCATTTCAACTTTAAAGGTGGAGTACAACCGCGTACATGGCTTCTACATAGAAGTAACCCTCGCGCAAAGTGTCAACGTGCCGGACGACTATCGCCGCCGCCAGACACTGAAGAACGCCGAACGCTACATCACGCCGGAACTGAAGACTTTCGAGGACAAGGCGCTGTCCGCCAACGACCGCGCGCTGACGCGCGAAAAATTTCTTTATGAACAACTGCTGGATCGACTCTCGCCGTTCGTTCCGCAGTTGCAACGCATCGCCGCCGCCATTGCCGAACTCGATGGCCTCGCCGCCTTTGCCGACGCCGCAGTACGCCACGATT
>JAUSLX010000113.1 GCA_030645775.1 Gallionella sp.
ATGAAAAATTTCTTCGCCCAGTTCGACCATGCCCTGCATCGCACTGCTACCCCCGCTAATCACAATGCCCGAAGACAGCAAATCCTCGAATCCACTGCGGCGCAACTCCGCCTGCACCAGCGAATACAACTCTTCCACACGAGGCTCAATCACTTCCGACAAAGTCTGTCGTGACAACATGCGCGCACCGCGATCACCCACGCCCGGCACTTCGATGACACCGTCATCTGCCAGCTGGCGCAAGGCACAACCGTGGCGTATCTTGATATCTTCGGCATCCTGCGTCGGCGTGCGCAACGCCATCGCGATGTCGTTAGTGATCTGATCGCCGGCAATCGGAATCACGGCGGTGTGGCGTATCGAACCGCCGGTAAACACCGCGATATCCGTCGTGCCGCCGCCGATATCCACCAGGCACACCCCCAGCTCCATCTCATCATCGGCCAGCACTGCACGGCTGGATGCCAGCGGTTGCAGAATCAATTCATTCACTTCCAGACCACAACGGTGGATACACTTCATGATGTTCTGAACCGCCGCCACCGCGCCAGTGACGATATGCACTTCGACATCCAGACGCATCCCGCTCATACCCAGCGGCTTCTTGATGCCATCCTGCCCGTCTATGCTGAATTCCTGCTCGAGAATATGCAGAATCTGCTGATCGCCCGGCAAGCTGATGGAACTGGCTGTTTCAAGTACTCGGTCTATATCGGCCTGAGTGACTTCCTTTTCCTTGATTTTCACCATGCCGCGCGAATTCGTGCTGCGTATATGGCTGCCCGCAATGCCGGTATACACCTCGGTGATTTTGCAATCCGCCATCAACTCGGCTTCCTCAAGCGCGCGTTGTATTGCACCCACGGTCGCCTCGATGTTGATTACCATGCCCTTTTTCATTCCGGATGATTCATGCATACCCATGCCGATCACTTCCAGCATGCCATCCGGCCTGACTTCTCCGACGATGGCCACAATCTTGGACGTGCCAATATCCAGGCCAACCACCAGATTTTTTACTTCCTTATTTCTGCTCATCGTTTGATCTCCACTGCCATTTTCTGTTTTTTCATGTGCACGCCGCCTCAATCAAACCTATGCGTTACCCTGCCGCATCCGCACTGCAAACCCATTGCGATAGCGCATATCCACCCACTTCACCTGCTCAGCTTCCGTACCTGACGCCACCCCCAAACTATAGGGATAAATCGTCACAAATCTGGCCAGCCGCTGCTGCATCGATTCCCGTCCCAGCTCCACCACCATGTCGTTACTCAAGTGCAGTTGCCAGGCATGACGAGGCGACAATACCAATTGCGTCAACTGCAAATTCAATCCCGCCAGTTGTTGGCTGAATTTCTGGTATTGCTGTGATATTTCTGCCGAACTGCCCTCATACCCTGTAAATACCGGCAACACCTGTGTCGTTTCCGCAACAAACACCTCACCCTGTTGATTCACCAGCGCCGCCTCATTCCAATGCGCCAAGGGCTGATGTTCTTCAAACTGCACCGCCAGCCGATCGGGAAACTCACGGCGTATGCTGACCTTGCGCACCCAGCTTATGTTTTCCAGAGACAGCCTTAACCGTTCAATATCCACAGTAAAAAAATTGCCCTGCACTTCCTGACGTACCACTTTCAACACATCCTCTGCCACCACCCGCTCTGGTGCCGCACTCAGGCGCACGCTCTGTATCGGCAGCAATTGCGGCAAATGCACCACGTAATGCACCATTCCATACAACACCGCCACGACACTGAAAAAAAACAGGGCGGCGGCTATACCTCGCAGCAGGGGGACGTTATCCCACATGAGCGGAACCTGAAACACGCAGCACCAATTCATCGAAGCTGATCCCCGCCTGACGCGCGGCCATCGGCACCAGGCTGTGATCGGTCATACCGGGCGAGGTATTCGCTTCCAGCACGTAAGGTTTACCGGATTCGCTCATCAGAAAATCCACACGACCCCAGCCTTGTCCGCCGATCAACGCAAAAGCCTGTTTTGCCAAACGTTGCATTTCGGCTTCCTGCCCCGCGTTCAAGCCGCTCGGACACAGATAACGCGTGTCGTCGCGCAGATATTTCGCGTCATAATCGTAAAACTCATTGGCGGGTTCAATCTTGATCACCGGCAAGGCCTGCTCACCCAGAATCGCCACGGTGTACTCCCCGCCGCCGATAAAACTTTCCGCGATCACCAGCGTGTCGTGTCTGGCGGCATCCTGATAAGCCTTATGCAATTCGCCCTCGGACTTCACTTTGCTGATACCCACACTCGAACCTTCGTTGGCCGGCTTTACGAACAACGGCAAACCCAGTTTCCGCACCACTTCAGCGCTGTCGCTACCCTCATCGATTATCAGAAAATCCGGGATAGGCAACCCACCCGCCTGCCAGACCAGCTTGCTGCGCCACTTGTCCATGCCTAGCGCCGACGCCATCACGCCGCTGCCGGTATAGGGGATACCCAGCAATTCCAGCGCGCCCTGCACCGTGCCGTCTTCACCGAAACGTCCGTGCAGCGCGATAAAAGCGCGCTCGAACCCTTCATCCACCAGCGCCTGCAAATTCCGCGTAGCCGGGTCGAAGGCATGTGCATCCACACCACTACGCTGCAACGCTGCCAGCACGGCCGCACCGCTTTTCAGCGACACTTCGCGCTCGGCGGAACGCCCGCCAAACAGCACGGCGACCTTGCCCAACTGGGAAGGGGTAAGACCGCGAGGGTCTTCGCCTAAAAACATAGTCGCGCTTTGCGCTCGTTGTTTTGAGCGAGGATCGAGGATCTGTTTATTCATGTTTTGCGTACTCACCCATAATTTTTACTTCGGGATGCAAGTCCACCCCGGTTTGTGCGGCGACGGTTGCGCGCACTTCGTTAATCAGGTTTTCAATATCGGCTGCCGTGGCATCGCCGATATTCACAATAAAATTTGCATGCTTTTCTGACACTTGTGCGCCGCCGATTTGCCTGCCCTTGAGTCCGCACTGTTCTATCAGCCGGGCCGCAAAATCGCCTGGCGGATTGCGAAATACCGAACCTGCGTTCGGCAAATTCAGCGGCTGGCTGCTGATGCGCCGGGCCAGCAAAGACTTGATCTCCTGCCGCGCCACCGCGCCATCGCCCTGTTCAAATTTCAGCCATGCGCCGACGAAAAACTCTTCCTGGTGAAAGGTGAAAGGTGAAAGGTGAAAGGAATCAAGCTGTTCACGTTTCACTTTTCCCGTTTCACATTTCCCGTTCCCCGTTTCACGTTTCACCACATGCCGGTAGCCGATCTCGTATTCCTGCGGTGTGCGCTCCAACAGTTCGCCCCTGCGCGTCACCACTTGCACTCTGGTCACGTGTTGCCAGGTTTCTCCGCCATAGCAGCCCGCGTTCATCGCCAACATGCCGCCCATTGTTCCGGGAATTCCGGCAAAAAACTCGGCGCCGCGACATCCGTGCAAGGCGGCAAAACGAGCCAGCTTCGCGCCCGGCACACCCGATTGCGCGTAAATGCTGCCGTCTTCCTCCAGACTGAGCCCGCTCAATGCGCCATGCATCAGCAACACCGTGCCGCGCACGCCGCCATCACGCACCAGCAGATTGCTGCCCAGGCCTACCGCAATCAGCGGCTCATCCGCTGGCAGGAGATGCAAAAAACGCTGCAAATCATCCAGATCGGCGGCCTGATAAACGCGCTGCGCCGCGCCGCCAGCGCGCCAGCTGGTGTGTTTGCGCATGGGTTCATCGAAGCGCAATTCGCCTCTTAGCCCTGTTGCACTGAATTGCATCGGTTCGCTCATGTTCATGTCTGTGCTGTCTGCATGACTGCACCCGGCACATTGCCTATCGTGCCCGCGCCCATCGTCAGCACGACATCACCGTCGCGCACCAGTTGCAGTATGACCTGCGGCATATCGGCAATATTTTCGACAAAAACAACTTCAGTCTGCCCTGCCAGGCGCAGCGCGTGCATCATTGCGCGACCGTCCGCCGCGACCAGCGGCATCTCGCCCGCGGCATACACCTCGGCCAATACCAGCACATCCACACCACAGAGTATCTTTACGAAATCCTCAAACAGATCACGGGTACGCGTATAGCGATGCGGCTGAAAAGCCAGCACCAGACGCCTGCCGGGAAACGCGCCGCGCACCGCCTCCAGCGTCGCCGCCATTTCGACCGGGTGGTGGCCGTAATCGTCGATAAGCGTAAAGCTGCCTTTTCCGCTTGCGGGTGAGGAAACGATTGACCCCTCGCCCTTTAAGGAAGAAGGTAAATTCCCCGCACCACTCGGCAATGGTATCTCCCCGTAGCGCTGAAAGCGTCTGCCTACACCCTCGAATTCAGCCAGCGCGGCTACAATGGCCTCATCCGCCACACCCACTTCCAGCGCAATCGCAATCGCGGCCAGTGCATTCAGTATATTGTGCCGCCCGGCCAGGTTCAGGGTGACATCGAGGTCCTTGGGCGTACCGTTCTGACGACATTGCGCGGTAAAGCGCATCTGCCCGCCCTGTGCCCGCACGTTCACTGCGCGAATTTCTGCCTCTTCTGTAAAGCCATAAGTAGTCACCGGCTTGGTGATGCGCGGCAATATTTCACGCACATTGACATCGTCGATACACAGCATGGCGCGGCCGTAGAACGGCAGGTGTTCAATAAAGTCCACGAAAGCCTGCTTGAGGCGCGCAAAATCGTGACCATAGGTTTCCATGTGATCGGCATCGATATTGGTCACCACCGCGAGTATCGGTTGCAAATATAGGAAGGAAGCATCCGATTCATCCGCTTCCACAACGATAAATTCACCCGTGCCCAGCTTGGCGTTGGTACCACTGCTGTTGAGTTTGCCGCCAATCACAAAAGTGGGATCGTATCCGCCCCGAGCCAGCACGCTGGCGGTCAGCGAGGTCGTCGTGGTCTTGCCATGCGTACCCGCCACCGCGATACCCTGACGCAAGCGCATCAGTTCCGCCAGCATCATCGCGCGCGGCACGACCGGAATATGGCGCGCCCGTGCGGCCAGCACTTCCGGGTTATCCTGCCCTACCGCGGTAGAAACCACCACCGCATCGGCGTCGGTCAGATTCTGTTCTGCATGGCCGATGGATACGGTCGCACCCAGTTCGCCAAGACGCCTGGTCGCCACGTTCTCACTCAGATCCGAGCCACTTACCTGAAAACCCAGATTGAGCAACACCTCGGCGATGCCATTCATGCCCGAACCACCGATGCCTATAAAATGTATATGCTTGATTTTGTGTTTCATTTCGCTAACTCCCTGCATACATTGGCCACGACTTCGGCCGCATCTGTTTTGGCGAGACTGCGTGCCTGTTGTGCCATCGTCATCAGTTTTTCCCGGTCCAGTTCGCGCAACAGCTGCGCCAGACGCTTCGCATCCAGCTCGGTCTGCGGCAGCAACACCGCCGCGTCGCGCTCACTCAGAAAACGCGCGTTATGCGTCTGATGGTCGTCCACTGCAAACGGGAACGGGATCAGCAGACTGGCCGCACCGGCAGCAGCCAGTTCGGCCACGGTCAGCGCACCCGAACGGCAAATCACCAGATCGGCATTCGCATAGCTTGCCGCCATATCGTCTATGAAGGGACGTATATCCGCTTGCACACCTGCCTGCTGATATAAGGCCTGAACTGCGGCGTAATGTTGCTTGCCGGTTTGGTGCACCACGTCGGGACGCACGCTTTCCGGCAAGCTGGACAGTGCCTGCGGCACGGCTTCATTGATCGCCTTTGCCCCCAGACTGCCGCCCACCACCAGCACCTTCAACGGCCCCGTGCGCCCGGCATAACGCTGTTGCGGCTCGGGCAAAGCCGCGATGCTGCTGCGTACCGGA
Source organism: Gallionella sp. (assembly GCA_030645775.1). Taxonomy (GTDB): domain Bacteria; phylum Pseudomonadota; class Gammaproteobacteria; order Burkholderiales; family Gallionellaceae; genus Gallionella. The sequence goes on from JAUSLX010000113.1 coordinate 5,852, forward strand.
TTCCCGCACCATGCCGCCTTCGGCAACACATCGGGGAAACCGCTCAACACACGGGTCGCGACGCGCGCCAGCACCCTGTTACTCAGACCGGCGACCGAGTTCTGTTCGTGTATCACCAGCGGACGGCGCAGCAAGGCCGCCATCAGTCCACCCGGAAAGGTAATGTAACCGCCCATGCCCAGCACCACGTCCGGCCTGTGAGCGAATATCGCCACTGCGCTCTGCCACAGCGCAATGAGTAAATTTACCGGCAACATCAGCTTGCGCAGCAAACCCTTGCCGCGCAATCCGGAGAAACGCACCATCGCCATCTCGTAGCCGTGTTTCGGTACCAGATCAGCCTCCATACTGCCGGGCGCACCCAGCCAGGTCACTTGCCAGCCTTGCCCACGCAGGATATCGGCCACCGCCAACGCAGGGAAAATATGCCCGCCCGTGCCGCCCGCCATGATGAGTATTGAGCGCGTCATACCGGCAACCCTCGCGCTATTCTTCTGTTTTGGCGCAGATACCCGCATTGCTCTTTTGCCTGCGCCGAAATAGAAGACTTGCGATTATTTAAAATCATGCGGGCATCCCCCGTGCAAGTCTTCTATTTTCATAATCCACACGCAGCAACACGGCGGCGGCGATGCAATTCACCACCACGCCACTGCCGCCAAAACTGAGGAACGGCAAGGTCAGCCCCTTGGTGGGCAATACCCCCATATTCACGCCGATGTTGATCATCGCCTGCACGCCTATCCACACGCCGATACCCTGTGCCACCAGCGCGGAAAAATTGCGTTCCAGAAACGCCGCATGGCGGCCGATCTGAAATGAACGTATCACCACTAGCGCGAACAACACGATGACGCAGGCCACCCCTGCCAGTCCCAGCTCTTCGGCGATCACCGCCATCAAAAAGTCGGTATGTGCTTCCGGCAGATAGAATAATTTTTCCACGCTGGCGCCCAGACCTACGCCCAACCATTCACCCCGCCCGAAGGCGATCAGCGCATGGCTGAGCTGGTAGCCTTTGCCATAGGGATCAGCCCAGGGGTCCATGAAGCCAATGACGCGCTGCATCCGGTATGGCGAGGAAAATATCAGTGCGGCGAAGGCCAGTGGCAGCGCCACTATCAAGGCGCCGAACACCTTGACGTTGAAACCGCCCAGCCAGAGTGTGCACAGGGCGATCGATAAAATCACCACGAAGGCCCCCATGTCCGGCTCAAGCAGCAACAGCGTGCCGACCATCACCATCACTGCAAACATCGGCAAAAATGCTTTCATGAACAAATGCTTAATCTTGCCTTTGCGCACCGTGTAATCAGCGGCATACATCACCGCAAACAATTTCATCAGTTCTGATGGCTGCAAATTGAACACGAAAAGCGACAGCCAGCGACGGCTGCCATTCACTTCACGGCCGATATGCGGGATCAACACCAGCACCAGCAACACCGCTCCAGCCATGAACAGATAAGGCGACCAGGTCTGCCACATCTGCACGGGAACCTGAAATGCGAACAGTCCGGCCAGCAATCCGATTACGATGAACAGGCTGTGGCGCATCAAATAATAACTGGCCTGATGTCCGGTGAATTTACTGCCCTCAGCGGTCGCGATGGAAGAGGAATACACCATCACCAGACCGATAGACAGCAGAGCGATAAACACCCAGATCAACATATCGTCGAATTGCGCCTGCGGCGGCGGAGTGCGTGTCTTGACTAATGAGACCATGCACCCTCCCCGGCCCGATCTCGCACCGCATTGACGAAGGCTTCGGCGCGATGCGCATAATTGCGATACATATCAAAACTGGCGCACGCCGGAGAAAGCAGCACCGCATCACCCGGCCATGCCAGCTTTACCGCCTGCTCCACAGCATCATTCATATCCACGGCGTTGATCAGCGGAACGCCGCAACCCTGTAACGCCGCTTCGATTAACGGCGCATCGCGCCCGATCAGCACAACGGCGCGTGCATGCTGTTCAACCGATTGTTTTAAAGGGGAGAAGTCCTGTTCTTTACCCACCCCCCCCGCGATCAGTACCGCTTTGCAACCCAGACCTTCGAGTGCAGCAACCGTCGCACCGACATTGGTTCCCTTGGAGTCATCGTAATAAGTGACCTCGTGCAGGCAGGCAATGCGTTCCACACGATGCGGCAAGCCTTTGAAGCTGCGCAGCGCATCCAGCAGGACAGGCATGGGCAAATCGATTGCGCGGCACAGCGCCAGCGCGGCCAGCGAGTTGGCGACATTGTGCAGCCCCGCGAGTTGCAGTTCGCCAGCCCTGATTAGCCGCTGATTGCCCTGCACCAGCCAGATGTCGTTACCCTCGCGCTCGATGCCAAAATCCATTTGACGTTGCGGTGCGTTCAGACCGAAGCTGATGAACTCGCGCGCGGCGCGCATCATGTTCAGGCTGCGCGCATCCTCGCGATTCACTATACCCACACCGCACCCCTGGAATATTCTTTCCTTGGCTGCCGTGTAGTCATCCATACCGTCATAGCGATCCAGATGGTCTTCACATACATTCAACATCGTAGCGGCATCTGCCTTCAAACTGGCCGTGGTTTCCAGCTGAAAGCTGGACAGCTCCAGCACCCATACCTCGGGCTGTTTTTCGCCGCGCTGCATCACCACATCCAGCACGGCCGGCGAGATATTGCCCGCTGCCACCGCGTCACGACCCGCCGCACGGCACATGTGTTCCACCATGCTGGTCACGGTGGTCTTGCCGTTGGAGCCGGTAATGGCTAACAACTTGCTGGAAAGTGGGGAGTGGGGAGTGGTAAGTTGTTGCGTGAACAGTTCTATATCGCCGACTACGGGGATACCGCGCGCGACAGCACGGGCAACATGAGGGTCGCTCAGCGGCACACCGGGGCTGATGGCGATCAGATCAATTCCGTCAAACAGTGCGTCGCTGAATTCACCGCAAACTATCTGATTTTTCTCAACAAATTGGCCGACCACATCCAGTCCCGCAGGCGCAGACCGGCTATCCGCGACGCGCAGCTTTGCACCCTGCGTCGCCAGCCAGCGCACCATGGATAACCCGGTCTCACCGAGACCGAGTACCAGGACAGATTTGTTTAACCAATTATTCAATTTCTCTCCGTAGGGTGGACACGTTGTTGTGTCCACGCGCAAACGTCCATTATCTTTGTGGGCATAAATACCTGCCCACCCTACCTGAGCTTCAACGTCGCCAAACCCAGCAATACCAGCAGCATGGTGATGATCCAGAAGCGCACCACGACCTGTGTC
>JAUSLX010000172.1 GCA_030645775.1 Gallionella sp.
GCAAGAGCAGCAACGTCTGGTGCACGAACGCGAGTTACAGGCGCAGCTGGTGCAACGCGCGGCGCTCGAAGCAGAGGCTGTGGCTGCCGTGCAGGCACGCCTCGCAGCAGAACAGCAGGCTTGTGCGCTCGAACAGGAAAAAATAGTCGCAGAACAACAGGCGCAGCGTCTGGCTCGGGAACATGCAGAGGCGCAGCAGCAGGTAATTGCCGTGGAACAGGCACGGGCCCGTCTTGAGGAGTCGGCTATCGTTGCAACACGGCAGCGTGAACAATTTGCCGATGCAGCCAGGCTGGTTGCCGGGGAGCGCGAGCAGATGGCCTTGTATCAGGCTGAGCAGGAGCAGCAACGGCTGGCAGTCGAGCATGAATTGCAGGCACAGCAGGACCAGCGTTGCGCACTCGAAGACCAAGCAAAAGTCGCTGTGCAGGCGCGCCTCGCAGCGGAACAGCAGGCATGTGAGGCCGAGCAGGAAAAAATAGCTGCGCAGCAACAGGCGCAGCACATGGCCGAGGAGTATGAAGCAGCACAGCGCCGGCTTGCCGAAACCGAGCAGGAAAATATTCGCCGTGATGAAGCGGCGATCATTGCCCTGCAGCAACGCATGCACATGAGCGAAGTGGCCAGAGAGGCGGTGCTGGCGCGCGTGGAGATGGAAAGCCAGCTGGCCGGGCAAGCCGCCAGACAGTTCGAGCTGGAGCGGGAATTGCAGGAAAAAATAGCCTGTAAACAATCGCTTGCGGAAGCGTCTGTGCATGAGGCACAGGCACGCATCGAAGCAGAGCAGCAGGCTTGCGAGGCTGAGCGGGAAAAAATGGCTGCGGAGCAACAGGCGCAGCGGCTGGCCCGGGAACATGCTGAGGCGCAACGCCATCTTGCCGAAGCTGAATACGCTCAAATTATCGATGAGGAATCGGCGCTGGCGGCAACACAGCAACGCGTGCAAATCGCCGAATCTGCCCGGCTGGTCGCCGTAGAACGAGAGCAGTTGGCGTTGCAGTTATTGGAGCAGGAGCGACAAACTCTGCAGCATGAGCGCGATTTGCGCGTGCAGCTTGAGCAACGCGCCGCACTGGAAACACAAACCGATGCCGTTGTGCAGGCACGCCTCACCGCGGAACAACAGGCATACGAAGCTGAACAGGAGAAGTTGGCCGCAATCGAGCAAGCCAGACAATTGGCCAGTGAGCATGAGATGTTGCAACGCCGTGCTGCGGAAGCTGAGCGGGAGCAAATCCGTTTTGAGAAATTAGCCGTCGCTGCAATGGATCAGCGTCTGCAAATCGCCGAGGCCGCCAGGCTGGCGGCCGTGGAGCGCGAGCGCATGGAAAATCAGTTGGCCGGAGAGGCGCGGCAACTGCTTGAGCGTGAACGCGCCCTGCAAGAGGCGTTGTCCTTCAAGCTGACGATAGCGGAAAATTCTGCACAATCCAGACAGGATAGAATTGAAGCCGAGCAACGGTTAATCCATGCGGAACAGGCAAAGATTGCGGCGGAGCAGGCTGCGCAGCAGCAGGCCGAGGTGCAGTGGAGCGAGATTCAGCGACAAATAGAAGCCATAGAGCTTGATAGGGCGGAAATCGGCGCGCAACGCATGGCGCAACAGCAACACATCCTGCTGGCAGAACAGGCGCAACTGCAGGCCGGGCAGCTTGAGCTTCAGGCGACGGTTGAGATGGCCGCCATCGCGGAGCAAACCGAAAAACTCGCGGCACACCAACAACGGGAGCAGCGAAAACTGCTGGAACAGCAGCAGGCAAGATTGTTGACCGAACAGCAGTTGCTGGCTGAAACAGAACACCGACTCGCTGCGGAAGCTGAAGAAAATGCGGCGGCAGCAAGACATATTTCTGCAGAACGGATCGCTGCCGTAGAAGCACAGGAAAAGGCAAGGTTGGCAAAGCAGGCCACTTTACTCGCACAGCAATTGGCTGAGCAGGATGAGCAGGAAAATGAGCGGCTGCGCGTACATGTTGAACAAACGCGTGTTGAATTGGCGCCTTACCAACTGCAGGCGCGGTTGCGCAGAAGCCGACAGTTGGTTAAAGCAGTAAAAATGGCTGGGTTAATCTCGGTCGCGGCCTTGTTCGGTTATTCCTGGTCATTTTTTAATGCGCGCAGCAGCGCAGTGAGCGTTCAGGTGCCGAAGCCGACGGAGTCAGTAAAGCCGCTTCCCGTATTGAAACAAGCGCAGACTGATGAACCCTCGGTCAGCTTGGGCAGATTGAAACTATCCAGGCAGCTCAAGCCTGAAAAATCTGAGAATTAACCGGGCGTAGCGATAAATGGTTATGCGTTTCTGCTGTAACGCTGCTCCATTTATCCGCAATAGCGACAATTGCATGAAGAGCGCAAGAGTGATGTTATACTTCGCGCCCATGGCTGGAGTATTCAGCGCGAAAGTGGCGGAATTGGTAGACGCACTGGATTTAGGTTCCAGCGTTGTAAGACGTGAGAGTTCGAGTCTCTCCTTTCGCACCAGGTATAATCAATGAGTTAGGATGCTGCGGTATGCCGTGGTATCCATTCTTATCCCAGAGTTTTCCATATAAATTTTCCATAATTTTCCATGCGTTCTAACTGTTGTGCTGCGCCCCGGCAAACGCCCGGTCGGTGCTGAGTGCGCCATGATTAGGAAGCGTGTGCTGCGTTTATTACGCCCGCACTGGCCGCGCAATTGACAAAACGGCACGGCGTAGAATTTATGCAGAGTTCAGGTGAGTACCTTCAGTGATCAGCAGCAGCACGCGTTCCTTGCCGCGTACCATTTGCAGGGATGACACGACATTGCCGGAGAGGCTGCGTTGCCCGGTCACGATGGCGGTATGCGGGCCTTCAGCGCGGGCCTGCTCCATGCTGGTGACCGGGTCGGCTGACGGGTCTATAACGTAGCCACGTGCAAGCAGCACATCGCGCAGCGAGGAGATCGAGGTTTCGTCGTTATCGACCACGATGAGCTTCTTGTGCGTTTCACGTTGTTTGAGCAGGCTATCTATGCTCCCGATGAGTTCATCAATACGTACCGGCTTGGTCAGATAGCGGTCAACACCGAGCTGCTTGCCGCGCTGGCGATCTTCAATAATGGAAAGAATAATGAGCGGAATGGAGCTGGTTTCGGGCGCGCCGCGCAGCACCGAAACAACATCAAAACCGCTGATTCCGGGCATCATGACATCGAGAACGATAAGGTCGGGTGGGGCGGTTCTGGCCTGCCTGATCGCGTCATAGCCATCCACCGCCTCACGGACACGGTATCCGGCCTCTTCCAGTTCCTGGCGCAGCAGATCGCGAATATTGGCTTCGTCGTCGACAACCAGCACCGTATATCCGGCTGTCGTACCCTGTTCTTCAGGAAATAAATAATCCCTGAGCCGCACGACACCCGTCTGCGCCGGTTTCACACTGCCTTCCGGCAGCGGCAGAATCAACGTGAATGTGCTGCCTGTGCCTGGCGTGCTATCGATAGTGATAGTGCCGCCGTGATGTTTGGCAATTTGTTTGCAAATTGCCAGTCCCAGGCCTGTTCCTTTTGGCTTGTCGGTCAGGGTGTCGCCGACCTGCCTGAAGCGCTCAAAGAGTTGCAGTTGATCTGCCTGTGAAATACCGATGCCGCTGTCCTGCACGTAAATGGCGAGTCCCTGATCGACCAGCCGCGCTCCGCAAATTACCTCACCTTGCGCAGTAAATTTTGCGGCATTCGACAGCAGGTTGATGATTACCTGCAGCAAGCGGTCAGCATCACCGACCAGTTTGGGTAAGGTATCCGGTATTTCGGTGAGCAAACGCAGTCCTTTTTGTTCGAAAAGCGAGGACGATGCTGCTGCAGCGCGCTGAATAAGGTCAGCAACCGAAATCGGATCGGAGCGCCACTCGACCTTGCCTGCCTCAATCTTGGTCAGGTCGAGTACATCGTTGATCAGGTTGCTCAGTCGCTCGCCTTCCAGAATGATGATGTCGAGATTGCTGTCGATGCGCGCCGCTGCCTTGGCCGTTTTGTCGTCAGGCTCGCCCAGTGCGGGCAGGATAGTCTGGCTGAATTGCTTGCGGATCAGCTTCGCAAAGCCCAGTACCGAGGTGAGCGGCGTGCGTAATTCGTGGGAAACATTGGCGATGAAATCAGTCTTCATCCTGGATATTTCCAGTTCCCGAGTTATGTCACGAAACGTAAACACCGCGCCCTGCTCGGATTGATGGCCTGATTCGGCTGAGTCAAGTAACGAGGCAGTCGCATTTGCCGTGCGTTTTTCCGGCAGGGATATCTGGTCACTGATCGGGAAATGCTCAATATTCGCGCCTTGCAGTGTCCGCCCGACGAGCGCAACCAGATCCTCGCCCAGTAACTGGCGGCAGTCATGTCCCATGATAGCGTCATCCAGACCGAACATATCCATAAAAGATCGGTTGACGTGGGTGATCGTGCCGTGACTGTCGATCACCAGCAGACCGTCGCCCATGCAATTGACCACCGATGCAAGGTGATGCATGGTGTGCTGGTACTGCAAGGCATTTTGTCTGACAGATTCCGCTTCAAGCAGTCGTTTCTCCACTCGCGCCAGAATGGCGCGGAAAAATCCAAACAGAATAGAACCGAAAAGCAAGCAGCCTCCCACGACCAGCAGCAAGTTCCTGCGCATCAATTGCGAGGACTCGGTGACATCCTCGGTGACCAGCAGAGCGCCGACACGTTTGGATGCCGCATCCATAACAGGAGTAATGGTGATACCCAGTCGGTGTCCATTTTCACTGGCGACCTCTTGCTGTGCCTTGTCGCCGGTAATGTCGCGCCATACGGGGACATAAGCTGCCGCGACATCGGGCAGGCGCTCCAAGGTAGACATGATGAGTACGTCGCGTGGAAACTGTTCCCAGTCTGGCTTGCGCCCCAGCATGCGCATACCTTCTTCCCAGTCTTTGCGTTTCAGCAGGGATTTGTCGAGCAGGACAGAGATGTCGGCGCGCAGGACGGGTTTGATGTCCGTGACGACGTTTTCGATTTCCTTGCCCAGTTCGATATAACCCAGCAGACGTTCTCCATCGAACCAGGGCGTCACCGCCCGCAGTGTCAGGGTGCCTATCGGGCCGATTTCGACTCCATAGGCAAGTTTGTGTTCACGTTGCGCTGTCAGCAAGGTGTGACGATTGATTAAATCACCGTACCGTTTGGGTTGATGCACGCGCAGTAAATTGATGCGATCCGGACTGATAAAATAAAAATGCGTGATGTTGTGATCGCGTTTGAGAATATCAAACAGCGATTGTGTTTCTGTGAGCAGCGCTTCACGTTCCCCGGAAGCAAAAGCGTGTTTGATCCGGTCATTGTGCTGTATGGCAACCAGCGTTGCCGACAGCATGTCCGCCTCCCGGTCAACCGCAGTCTGGTAGTTTATCCCGACCGCCTGCCTCAAACGGGTGAGCGAATCAGCAAAATTATGCTGTTCCCACCAGTAGGCGCTTAACGTAAAAGTGGCCAGCAAAATGACCAGTACGGTCGCAAACAGGCTGAGAATATTTCGCTTGAAAGGATAGTCAGCAGGCAAGGGAGCGGAAACCTGCACTTTGGACGCCTTACTATTTTCGTTTGTTGGCATGATTGATGCGATGCGCGCCTGTCACTATCGTAGCGTGGATATTACTCCACACGATATGCGGGGGATAGTGCTGCAGAATTTTTCTGGTGCAAATCGAACAGATAAGCTCGATGGCGCAAAACAATCAGCCGGAAATCAAGGGGGCAGGGTGATCTGTGTGGTAGTGTTCAACTGCTATTCCGGCTGTCGGCAAGAGGCGCAAGCTGGTGTCCTCGACAGGAATCGAACCTGTAATTGCCCCTTAGGAGGGGGCGGTTATATCCATTTAACTACGAGGACAGCGGCGCGCATTCTACCGGAAATACGCTGTAATCTAAACCCTCACGCTGGTATCATGCGCGCCTGCCGCTTAAAGCAGGGTTCATGATGAAATAGCGGATCGTTGTCGCCGCGAGTTATGGCGCACTGATGCAGGGATGAGCCACGCAACGGCTATGTCGCTACAGCTTGCTGATCGAACTGCCGGGCAAGCTGTCGCAGCCATGTGCTATCTGAGAGAAATCATCGAAGATTTTCAGAAATTAACCGCCGGAGGAAAGTTTTAATGTGGGCACGTATCAATATATTTGTTGCATGGTTTTTGATTCCGCAGACACTCACCATGGGGTGGGTGGCGGCGATCGGGCGTATTGTGCTGGAATTGTTCGGGGTTAATACCTACGAGGGTGATATTCCAGGTCGCATCGTCGGCGCTTTGTTGCTGTTTGCTGCGGTGTATCTGGTGCTGCATTTTCGCGGTTCTTTGCCTCCGGAAGGCCGGCCTGAGGGCAAGGGATTCCAGTTCGGCCACCGTTTGCTGCTTGCGGCCAATATGCTGGCAGCCCTGTTTATTATTTTCCAGTTCACACATCTGCTGATTGATAACCGTGATCTGTTCCTTGTACTGGATGGTTTTACCAACGCATTCGGCGTCTGGACCATGGCCCTCTGGGTAGTGGGATTCTCCTTTATTTATCAATCAGCACTCCCTGAAAAGTAACTCATGCCATTCATCACACTAGATAAAGCCAGCTTAGCCTTCGGTCACGTCGCCCTGCTCGACCATGCCGATTTTCAACTCGATGAGGGTGAACGCGTCGGCCTGATTGGGCGCAACGGCGGTGGCAAGTCCAGTATGATGCGCGTACTGGCAGGACAAGGGACGCTCGATGACGGATTGGTGTGGCGTCAGCCTTCCGCGCGGATTTGTTACGTCAGCCAGGAACCGGTGCTGGACGCCGAGGACAGTGTGTTCGATGCGGTCGCAAAAGGCCTGGGGCCGTTGCAAAAACTGCTGCACGACTATCATCATGTCTCGCATCAATTGGGCGAACCGGATGCGGATTTCGACACCCTGCTCGAAGAGATGCAGCACTTGCAGACGCAACTCGAAGCGCAGGACGGTTGGTCGGTGCAGGCACGCATCGAGACCGCCATCGCCAAACTGGATCTTGACCCGGACCGTCTGGTCGGCAATCTGTCCGGCGGTCAGCGCAAACGCGTGGCGCTGGCACAGGCGCTGGTGGCCGAGCCGGATGTATTGATCCTCGATGAGCCGACCAATCATCTGGATTTTACCTCCATCGACTGGCTGGAAGGCCTGCTCAACAATTTCGTCGGCAGCGTGCTGTTCGTCACCCATGACCGGCGTTTTTTGGATAACGTCGCCACGCGCATCGTCGAACTGGATCGCGGAAAACTGGCCGGTTTTCCCGGAAATTTCACCGCCTATCTGGCGATCAAGGAACGCATGCTGGCCGACGAGGCGGTGGTCAATGCCAAGTTCGACAAGGTGCTGGCTCAGGAAGAGGTGTGGATACGCCAGGGCGTCAAGGCGCGCCGCTGCCGCAATGAAGGCCGCGTGTTGCGCCTTGAACAACTGCGCCGCGATCGCTCTGCTCGCCGCGAAAAGCTCGGCAAAGTAGAAATGACCGTGGATACCGGCGAGCGCTCGGGCAAGCTGGTCGCTGAACTGTCCAATGTCAGCAAGGGTTACGGCGGACGCACGTTGATCGACGATTTCTCCTGCCGCATCCAGCGCGGCGACAAGATTGGCCTGTTGGGCCCGAACGGCGCGGGCAAGAGCACGTTGCTCAAGCTCATTCTAGGCGACATAGCGCCGGATTCGGGTATCGTTAAGCTTGGCACCAAGATGACGGTGGCCTATTTCGACCAGTTGCGCGAACAGCTCGATGAAAACATGACACTGGCCGACACCATCAGTCAGGGGGCGGATTTCGTCGAAATCGGCGGTCAGCAGAAACACGTGATCAGCTATCTGGGTGATTTCCTGTTTCCGCCTGAGCGCGCCCGCTCGCCGGTAAAGAGCTGTTCGGGTGGCGAGCGTAACCGCCTGCTGTTAGCGCGTCTGTTCACCCAGCCCGCCAACGTGCTGGTGCTGGATGAACCGACCAACGATCTGGACATCGAGACGCTGGAACTGCTAGAAGAGTTGCTGGCTAATTACGACGGCACGCTGTTTCTGGTCAGCCATGACCGAGCCTTCCTGGACAATGTGGTCACTCAGGTGATTGCGTTTGAAGGCGAAGGCAAGCTGGTGGAGTACGTTGGCGGCTATGAGGATTGGGTGCGTGTGAAGAAATATCAGGCAACCGCCGCACTGGCGAAACCCGCCACCTCCACTCCGCCCCGAACTGCCGCCGCTCCGGCTGAGAAACCGAAAGTGGCTTCCAGGCTTAGCTACAAGGAAACGCAGGAGCTGGAAGCACTACCCAAACGCATCGAGGTGTTGGAAAAAGAGCAGATCGACATCGCCGCCCATCTGGCGGACGGTACGATATTCCGTAACGATGCCAAACGCGCCAAGCAGTTGCAGGCGCGCAATGAATCCATCGAAGCAGAAGTGCTGGCGACAATGGCACGCTGGGAAGAACTGGAAAAGCGCAGCTAAGTCCGCCATCAATGGTCTGGCTTGACGCTATTCGAGTGCTGAGCCTGCTATCATGCTGCACTAATGTCAACAATGAACGTAAAGTTGACGTTTACTGTTGACGATACAATCTCTATCGAGAAGTTTATGTAATGTTAATTGCTTGATTAGTAAAAGATTATAATTTGTGGCATGGTTGTTGCTTATATTATTGTGCAGGTGGACATTCTGTACCGCCGTAAATCAATATAAGGAGTAACAACCATGAAACTGAATAAATTTGCTTTAGCATTAACTGTTGCAGCCCTGCTGCCTACCTTTGCCCATGCAGGTGTGGACTCGGTTGCTGCCAGCTTTGAGCGTGATCTGCAAGGTGGTGCTGCCGTTGAATCCGTGGTGCTTGCCGGAGCAGGGGGCGTCGATCCGCTGGTGAGCGCGATCAATACGGCGCTGAACGGCACCAGTGATCCCATATTGGCTAGTTTTGAGCGGGATTTATACCGTGCACCGAGCGTAACAGCAACCGTGCTGTTGGCTGGCGAGACCGACCCGTTGACGCGTGCGGTCAATGTCGCCCTGCAGAGCAACCCGCCGGTAATGCAAGCCACCGTTACAGCAGGCTATCGTCGCGGTTGCTGATTGTGCTGGCCGCAACCCGGGCGACACCCGGCTTGCGGCCAGTTCTGCATGAGTGTGGATAATCACGCTCAATCTCTGCGCGATCTACGTGATCTCCCCCTTCAGGCATCCGCACAGGATGCCTCTTTTTATTGTCGCTACGGCAAATTCACAACGGAAATAGTCCGGCGTAGCTGCTGACGACAGCCTATTTAACATCCGTGTCGATGCCATATTGCTTCAGTTTTTTCCACAGCGTGGTGCGCGACATCCCCAGATTTTCGGCTGCCGCCGCCTTGTTTCCGCCGGTTACCTTAAGCGCTTGAAGAAGAATTTCTTTTTCCTGTCCCTTTTGCTGCGCAGGCGCCCGATAGTAGCGCTGCATGATGCCTGTGGTATGGAGGGATGCGGTGTCAGTTCGCGCTCTCGAAAATGCCGGGTAGCTGTCGCGAACTTCAGGCGGCAGATGGCGTGTCAGAATTGTCGTGCCGTCGGTTTGCACTACGGCATATTCCAGTGCGTTCCCCAGTTCACGGACATTTCCGGGCCAGTTATAGGCGCTCAGTGCGTCAAGTGCCTCGCTGGAAATTTGCAGATCATGCCCTTGATGGCGGCTGAGTATGTTGGTAAGCATGGCATTGGCCAGGAGGGGAATATCCTCAAGGCGATCACGCAGGGCGGGGAGATGCAAGGGAAGTACGCGCAGCCGGTAATAAAGATCGGCACGGAATTCGCCCCGGCTCACCATGCCGGGCAGGTCGCGGTGGGTTGCCGCAATGATCCTTACATCTACTTTTCGTGTCTGGTTTTCTCCCAGCCTTTCGATTTCACGCTCCTGCAAAACGCGCAGCAACTTTACCTGAACACTCAGCGGTACTTCACCGATTTCGTCCAGCAACAGCGTTCCGCCATCTGCGGCCTCGAAGCGGCCTTCGCGAGCCGTGGTCGCACCGGTGAAAGCGCCGCGTGCATGGCCAAACAATTCGCCTTCGAGCAGATGTTCGGGAAAAGCGGCACAGTGGACGCGTATATAAGGCCCTTTGGCCCGACTGGAGTTGTCGTGCAGCGCTCGTCCGACCAACTCTTTTCCGGTGCCGCTTTCGCCGGTGATAAGAATGCCGGCCTCGCTTGCAGCCGCCCGCAGAATCTGGCGGAACAGGTCATGCATGACCGTGCTGTTTCCGATCAGCCCGCCCAATTGCATCTTGTTGCTGGCCTCTTCTTCCAGTTGTACTTCATGGCTGCGATCACGCAATACCACGGCGCAATAGGCGAGAGGTTCATCGGCGGGTAGCAACATGGCCCACATACGCAACGGGATTAGCCTGCCGTCAGCGCGTTGCACGACCAGGTCCTGAACCTTCTTTTCATGTTGTGCATCTGCCATGAGCGTGCAATACCCCGCTTTTTCACAGTCCCGTGCGCAAGCTGTTCCCCGAAAAAGGCTGGGGCACAGTGTGTTCATGATGGTTTCGTGATTTTGTCCCAGCATGCGGCTGGCCGCTTCATTGATGGCTACGACATTGCGTTGCTGATCAAGAAAAAGAATACCTTCTTCAAGGTTGTCAAGAAACTGCACCAGGCCTCGTAAAGTAATCATCGTATTTGTGGGTTAAAACGTTAACTGTGGCAGCGATGTTAATGTTCACAGTTAACAGTGTCAACCAGAATTGAGAACGGGGATAATTATAGCCCCTTGATTTTAAAATATAAATATATTGGCATGGTTGTTGCATAATTAACTGCATGGAATTTGTATGGCTGGCCATTGCCGAGCAGTGGCGCACAGCTTATCTTTGCAGTCGCGCGCGAGCTGAAATCGACAATAACGGGGTGAGGCTTATAGCCGGATGCGATTCGGCCACGGGGGTGTATAGTTGCGATGACTTTGGTGTCTGGGGAGTTTTACTTGAGTGCGTCATTCCGACATGTTGACCTTCTCGGCCTGAATCATGGCGCTCTCTGATTACGTCCACACCTTTGGTCAGTACCTGCTCAAGCGCCACGGCGAACGGGTACACAAGATCGCCCTGGACGCCGGGTTTACCTGCCCCAACCGGGATGGCAGCAAGGGAATCGGCGGCTGTACGTTCTGCAATAACAATTCATTCAGCCCTAACGCACAGAAACAGCGCGAGCTGGAAGAACAGCTCGACAGCGGGCGGCGTGCCATCACCAGACGTACCCGGGCAAAAAAATATCTCGCCTATTTTCAGGCTTATACCAATACCTATGCGGACGTTGCGGAGCTCGATGCCCTGTATCGCCAGGCCATGATGCAACAAGACATCGTTGGTCTTTGTGTCGGTACCCGACCCGACTGCGTGTCCGGAAAGGTGCTTGATCTGCTTGCCGGTTATCTCGACGAAGGTCGCATCGTGTGGCTGGAACTCGGCCTGCAATCGGCTTTCGACGAGACCCTGCGGCGTGTCAACCGCGGCCACGGTTTGGAGGAGTACCGCACTGTCGCGGTTGAAGCGCGACGACGTGGAATACCGCTGTGCACGCACCTGATTCTCGGTCTGCCGGGAGAAGATGAATCGCATTATCGTGCCAGCCTCGATACCGTGCTGGACATCGGCGTGGACGGACTCAAGCTGCATGCCTTGCATGTGGTGAAACAAACCGTGCTTGCCAACCAGTGGCGCCGTGGCGAATACCAGCCACTGGAGCGCGAGGCGTATATCCGGCATGCCTGTGATTTGATTGAACGCACGCCGCAACACATCGTGTTCCACCGTGTGACCGGCACCGCCTCCCAGGACATATTACTGGCACCGGAGTGGTGTTCACAGAAATGGAATATACTCAACGGCATCGAGTTTGAACTGAAACGGCGCGGCCACCGTCAGGGATGCCTGGCCGGGATCCCTTGGGTAAACGGGCATGATAGAGATGTCGCCTCTGACAATGAAGCCTGTCATGCCCGTTTCCCTCACCCCAACCCTGATGAAACAACTAGCCAATCGACTAAGTCATCAGAAAACGATGACCAAGTCGCTGGTTATCTCCCGCAAGCGGGGAGAGCGCAGCGAGGGGGGCGAAGCCGGGCAAACGAATCGCTTTGCGAGCTTCACACTAACGAGGAAATGCGGGATGCAGTCTGACAAAATCGAACTGGTGTGTCCGGCAGGCAGCCTGCCGGCATTAAAAACGGCCATAGACCACGGCGCGGATTGTGTCTACATGGGATTCCGCGACGACACCAACGCACGTAATTTTACCGGCCTTAATTTCAGTTTAGACAATGCAAAAGAGGGTGTGCGTTACGCCCACGCAAAAGGCAGGAAAGTGCTGCTGGCGCTGAACACCTACCCTCAGGCCGATGGCTGGCAACGCTGGAAAAATGCTATCGATAACGCTGCCGAACTGGGCATGGATGCGGTTATTCTGGCTGATCCCGGATTGATGCAGTATGCCGCGAAGACTCATCCGGATTTGCGCCTGCACCTTTCAGTGCAAGGCTCGGCCACCAACTACGAAGCCATCAATTTTTACCATGAGATGTTCGGTATCCGGCGCGCCGTGGTGCCACGCGTGCTGGCGCTGGCGCAGGTCGAACAACTGATGGCCGGCACGCCGGTGGAAATAGAATTGTTTGGTTTCGGCGGCTTGTGCGTCATGGTGGAAGGGCGTTGCGCCCTGTCTTCCTACGCCACCGGCGATTCTCCCAACACCCGGGGGGTGTGCTCGCCACCTAGGTCGGTGCGCTGGCAGGAAACGCCCAAGGGGCTGGAATCGCGCCTCAACGGTATCCTGATTGACCGCTACGATCCTGAAGAAAAGGCGGGCTATCCCACTCTGTGCAAAGGCCGCTTTGATGTGGAGGGCGAGACCTATTATGCCATTGAGGAACCTGCCAGCCTCAACACCCTGGAACTGTTGCCCAAATTGATAAACATGGGGATAGCCGCGATCAAGATCGAAGGGCGCCAGCGCAGTCCTGCCTATGTTGAGCAGGTCACCCGGGTCTGGCGCCAGGCAATTGATAGTTGCCAGCGAGACACGCAATCCTTTGCCGTCAAGCCCGCGTGGATGGCGGAATTGGGCAAGGTTTCCGAAGGACAGCAACAGACGCTGGGCGCTTACTACCGCCCCTGGAAATAAGATATGAAATTAGCCCTAGGCCCCGTTCTCTACTACTGGGATCGCGACACTATGTTTTATTTTTACGATCAGATGGCTGACGCGCCGGTGGATATCATCTATCTGGGCGAGACCGTCTGTTCACGCCGTCACTTGCTGCGCCTGCAGGATTATCTGGATGTTGCGGAACGCCTGGTCGCCGCCGGCAAGGAGGTGGTGATTGCGACGCAGGCACTGATTGAGTCCGAATACGACGTCAAGACCTTGCGCAGGATTGCCGGCAATGAAAAATTTCGCGTTGAGGCCAATGATATGGGAGCGGTCCGCCTGCTGGCGAACAAGACCCCGTTTGTGGCGGGCTCGACCCTGAATATTTTCAATTCACAAACACTGGATTTGCTTGCCGGACTGGGCGCTGCGCGCTGGGTCATGCCGGTGGAAATGTCACGCGCTGCGCTTGCCTCCGTGCTGCATCAGCGGCAATTCGCCCTTGAAACCGAAGTGTTTGCCTACGGACGTCTGCCGCTGGCTTACTCGGCACGTTGCTTCACCGCGCGCCATCATAACCTGCAGAAAGATGACTGCCAGTTCAAGTGTCTCGATTATGAGGATGGCCTTGCCCTGAAAACCCGCGAAGGACAGCCTTTTCTGACGCTGAACGGTATTCAGACACAGTCGGCGCTGGTACATAATCTGATCGGCGAACTGGATACACTGCAGGACGCGGGGGTAGATGTGGTGCGTGTCAGTCCGCAGGCGCACCACAGTGGCGAAATATTGCGCCTGTTCCGGGAATGTATGGAGCAACGCGTGACGCCCGCACAGGCCTTCTCGCAAATTGAAGGACTGATGCCGGCGGCATCCTGCAACGGCTATTGGCACGACAAACCCGGCCTTGAATTCATAAGCCGTTAGCAACTATCGAGGGAGGTGCACAGCATGAAACCGTTTTTAATTCCGCAGTCCATCAGTGCGCTTATGTCACTGCTGCCACAATATCCCCATAGCCTGATTTTTACCCGTGCCGTCAATCTGGCGCTGAACGGCAGGCTGCGTGATGAAGTCTGGCAGCCACTGCACGGCAAACGGGTCTGCATCCGCGTCAAGGATGCCGGTATCGCATTTCACTTCACGATGGATGCAAATGGCATGCTCGCACGCCATGCCGTCGCGCAGCCCGATCTCACCATCAGTGCCAGCGCCCAGGATTTCTTTCTGCTGG
>JAUSLX010000173.1 GCA_030645775.1 Gallionella sp.
TGTGCGAGCCGTATTTTTTACGCCGGGAACGCCGGTTGGTGCTATTACCCGCCCCAGCAACACACTTGCCAACTACTTGGAAGATGCCGAAAACCAGGACGGATGGGGCGCGGGTGCCAATGATATCTATGTAGTACCCACCGCCAATACTTTGGATCGCGACCGACTTATCAGCTTGCCATAAAATGATAAATAAATACTCCGGCTTTACCCTCGTCGAAATGGCCATCGTACTGGCACTCATCGCGCTGATACTCGGCACCAGTCTGACCGTGCTCTCCGCTCAGCAGGATCAGCGACGTATCGAAGAAACCCAGACCAGACTCGACGAAGCGCACGAAGCACTGGTAGGCTTTGCCATTAGCCATAATCGGCTTCCCTGTCCTGCAAATCCGGCGCTTGCCGATGGAGTTGAGCTCGCAGGCGAGGAACGCCTTGCCATTGATACTGGTGCAGGCTGCACCGCCGACGTAGGGGGAACAATTCAAGGCGCTCTTCCCTGGGTCACATTGGGACTTTCGGAAACGGATGCCTGGGGACGTCGTTTTACATATCGGGTCACGGCCCGATATGCGCGCGACGTAAATTTTTTCACCCTGGCCAGTGATGGTGACATAGACATCGGCACAACTGCCGGAGGCAGCGATATGGCGAACAATATGCCTGCCGTGATTGTCTCGCATGGTGTCAATGGATTGCGCGCTTACCTTCCTTCCGGAAGCCAAATGCCTGCCAGCGGTGATGCCGATGAAACCGAGAACGCGGACGTAGACACAAACTTTGTCGGCAAAATATTCACCCCCGGCTTCGACGACCAGCTCATCTGGCTTTCCCAATACACCCTGTTCAACCGCATGGTACAGGCGGGGAAACTGCCATGAACGGAAAATATCTTGCACATAGCGCGCTTCACTTTGTAAACGCACGGGAACGCATGTCACTGCTGATCGTCGAGGATGATGAAGCACTCGCCAGTTATCTTGCCGGGGTCATGAAAAACGAGGGCTATCGCGTGGCTTGCGCGCACAACCGCGCAGAGGCGTTGTCCGTCATCCCCCGCCCTTTGCTGGCGCTGGTGGATATGGGTCTGCCGCCGGCGGAGAATCGCATCAGCGAGGGTTTGTTTGTGATAGACGGGCTGTTGGCCAACGAACCACATTGCAAGATCATCGTCATCACCGGGCAGGACGAAGAATCCGCCGCGTTCGAAGCCGTACGCCGGGGCGCGTTCGATTTTTTGAGCAAGCCTGCCGCGATGGCTGATGTCAAAGCTGCTGTCAAACGCGCAAGCCTGTTTTTGCACCATGAAGAGCACTTGTCCGAATCCGGAGAGGCGCGCCTGCATATCACGGTAAAACTCGCCAACGGCCCGAAGGAAAGCGCCGACGCAGTCGAAGAGCAAATCGTGCGCGGCACGCTGGCCGATACCAACGGCAACGTCACCGAAGCCGCACGACGTCTGGGGCTGGTGCGCGAGAACCTGTATTACTACCTGAAAAAATACGGCATCCAGCTGCACAGGACGTAAGGGAGTAGGGAGTGGGGAGTGGGGAGTGGGGAGTGGGGAGTGGGGAAATACGATAATTTGCATCGGGAACGGATATGTCACTCTACCCTAGCCTGCCTTTGATCCTGGTTGCAGCGGGGGTAGCTTTACTTTCTGCTGGCGCCTATCTGATGCGACTAGTCGGGCGGCACCGCCGCGCGTTGAGCGCGCTGCTGAAACTGGCGCAGGACGACCTCGACCCCTTGCAACTCCCTGTCGCCGCCTGGCCTGCGCTGGCCGATGGCGGCATCAAGCGGCTGGATTTCTCAGGTAGCTGGTTCGGTCAGCCGGTACAGGACACCTTTGGCGCAGCCACGGATGCCAGCCGCCCGTTCCACTTCAAGATCACCGCCAATGACGACATACGGCTAAATTTTCATCTCTACGCACAGACAGATCGCGGTGAGGCAAGGCTGTTTTCCGAAAATCTGGCGGGGGTATTTCGTCTGCTGCTGGAAACCGCCGTGCACAGCAAGATGCAAGCCTTGTCCGCGGCGCTGGCCGAACAGGCGCGACTGACGCTTTATCTGCAGCATGATCTGCGCAACCTCGCACAGTGGGTCGAATGGTTGGCTGCAGATTTCGCCGATGCGCAGGATGACCGTGCCTTGCTGGGCGTCGCACAGCGCCTGCGTACCGGCGCGCCTCATGCCGCCGCACGCGCCAGACACATCCTCGAGGCCACCTGCAAGCGCAACGCATCTGTCCCGCCCGCACTGCAGACGATCGCACTGAGCGCGGCTATTCTTCAGTCAGCCGAACATGCCGGCATACCCGTCACAATCAATCAGAATGCGTTCGTTCTGCTACAACGCGAACAGCTGGACCGCACGCTGGATAATCTTTTTGCCAATGTCGCGTCACTGCTCCGTCAGCACCCGGGCAGGAGCATTGCTGTCGAAATCACACAGGAAACGAACAAAGTGCTGG
>JAUSLX010000135.1 GCA_030645775.1 Gallionella sp.
CATCGGCCACGCCATCATCGCCGAATCGCTGTTCATCGGACTGGATGCGGCGGTGCGCAAGATGAAGGCATTGGTGAT
The DNA here is from genome assembly GCA_030645775.1 of Gallionella sp. Lineage (GTDB taxonomy): Bacteria > Pseudomonadota > Gammaproteobacteria > Burkholderiales > Gallionellaceae > Gallionella. Next base: position 79 of record JAUSLX010000135.1, read on the forward strand.
GGCACAGCCCGTCTGAAATGATTTTCGGCATCGGCACAGACATCGTTGAATATGCCCGTATCGAGGCGATGTGGCAGCGGCACGGTGTTCGTCTGGCGCAGCGACTGCTGAGCGTAGCCGAGTTGCCGGAATATCATGTTCATGCTCACCCGGCGCGTTTGCTGGCGAAGCGCTTTGCCGCCAAGGAAGCCTTTGCCAAGGCGGTGGGCAGCGGTCTGAGCCATCCGGTATCCCTGAGCCGCATCAGCATCACGCACGACGGCCTCGGCAAGCCTGTCTTGCAGTTCGACGCCATGCTGCGTAGCTATCTGGCGCAACTGGGGGTCAGCGGACATCATCTGTCCATCAGCGACGAACGCAACATGATCGTTGCGTTCGTCGTGCTGGAAACCCTTTAACGGTCATGGCGAGCAGCCACCCCTGATAATGAAACTCGCCATGCCCGTTCCCTCACCTCGACTCCTCGCTTCGCTCTCCTCTCCCGCAAGCGGTAGAGGAGGCGAACGAATCGCTACGCGGGTTTTACGTTAAACGCTTTTCCGTTTCCACGGCAAGCGCGCTCTGTGCACCGTATAATCACAGGATATTTTCCTGCGTATTGAACAGATCGATTATTTACCTTCAGGCATGACAGACAAAAATACACCAACACATCAATTACCTCCGAAACGGGCGGGTGCGCTGCTCAAGGTAAGTAATCTGGTCGCGGGCTTGCAAAGCGGTGTTTCCATTGTGGATGGTCTTTCCTTTGACATTGCGGCGGGGGAGACTTTCGCGCTGCTCGGTGAATCGGGTTGTGGCAAGTCGATGACCGCGCTCTCGCTGATGCGTTTGCTGCCGGACGGGGTGAGCAATCGGGCAGGCTCGGTGCTGCTGGCTGAAACGGAACTGTTCGGCTTGCCGGAGCGCGAGATGTGCAGGGTGCGCGGCGGTCAGATGGCGATGATTTTTCAGGAGCCGGGACTGAGTCTGAACCCGGTGATGACAGTGGGCGAGCAGATTGCCGAAGTGCTGGGGTTGCATGGCGGTCAGGATGTAGGTCGGGATTTATCCCGACAAAGGCGCTGTATCGAGCTGCTGGATCAGGTCGGCATCCCGGATGCGGCGCGGCGTGTGAGTGAATATCCGTTTCAGCTATCCGGCGGCATGAAGCAGCGCGTGATGATCGCAATGGCGCTGGCGGGAAATCCGCAGTTGATGATTGCCGATGAGCCGACTACCGCGCTGGATGTGACGATACAGGCACAGGTGTTGCAACTGTTGCGCGACACGCAGGACAAGAACGGCATGGCGATGCTCCTGATCACGCATGATCTGGGGGTGGTGGCGGAAACAGCGCACCGGGTCGGCGTGATGTATGCCGGACAGATCGTCGAACAGGCCAGCCGCGAGGATTTGTTCGCACAACCCTTGCATCCCTATACGCAAAAACTGTTTGCCGCCCTGCCGCATGCGGGCAGGCGCGACCAGCCGCTTACCGCGATTCCCGGTAGTGTGCCGTCCTTAGGCAGCATAGTGCAGGGATGCCGCTTCGCACCGCGTTGTGATCAGGCCTGGGCGCTGTGCAGCGAACAGACACCGGAATGGACGGTGGTGGCGGAAGGTCAGGGCGTGAGATGCCATCTTTACTGCAGTGCTGAGGAGCGAGGACTGAGGACTGAGAATCCGGTGCTCAACCCTCAGTCCTCAGTCCTAAGTCCTCAGTCCTCAGTCCTGAGCCCTCGCTCCTCTTCCCTCTTGCAAGTTGAAAACTTGCAAGTCCACTTTCCGATTCGTAAAGGTATCCTGCAGCGGGTGGTGGGTCAGGTGAAGGCAGTGGATGGGGTGTCGCTGGAAATTCCCGCCGGGCGCACGCTGGCGCTGGTGGGTGAATCTGGCTGCGGCAAGACTACGCTGGGCAAGGCTTTGCTGCAATTGATAGCGCCGACAGCGGGCAGCGTGCAGTTCGAGGGGCGCGAATTGATCGGCACTAAGGCAGGTCGGCGCGCTTCGATGCAGATGGTGTTTCAGGACCCGTATGCTTCGCTGAACCCGAAGATGCGCGTGGCGGAGATACTCGAAGAGGGCATGAGTGCGCTGAATATCGGCGGCAACGGTGCGGCGCGTCAGACGTATATCGATGGTTTGCTGGACAAGGTTGGATTGGCGCGTACCGCCAAGTGGCGCTATCCGCACGAGTTTTCAGGCGGGCAGCGGCAACGCATCGCGATTGCGCGCGCGCTGGCGGTGTCGCCGCAGTTGTTGATTTGCGATGAACCTACCAGTGCGCTGGATGTGTCGGTGCAGGCGCAGATTTTAAATCTGCTCAAAGATTTGCAGCAGGAATTTAATCTATCTTATCTGTTCATTACGCATAACCTCGCGGTGGTGGAATATTTGGCGCACGAGGTGTACGTGATGTATCTGGGGCGCATTGTCGAACGCGGCACGGCTGAGGAAGTGTTGCGCTCCCCTCGTCATCTCTATACCCGCGCCCTGTTGTCAGCCGTGCCGCGCATCGACGGGCAGCACCGTGAATTTATCCGGCTGGCGGGCGATTTGCCTTCACCGGCCAATCCGCCGCAAGGCTGCCATTTCGCACCGCGTTGCAACCAGGTTGAGGCAATCTGTCGGGAACATTACCCGCCTGCGGTAAAAATATCGCCAACCCATACGGTACATTGTCATTTGCCGGTAAAAAGCGTTAATTCGGGTTGACGGGATGCCGCCATTAAAGTAAAACTGGCGCAGCGGTTGCAATAAAGGGTGACAGTGAGTCTGCCTTGTTTTTGACACATGCAGTGTTTTTTAACTTCAATTTTGAGGAGAGCATCATGAGTACTAATTCAACGGGTGTACAAGGCGATGTCAGCAAAGAAAAGCTGATGCAGGATTTGCAGCTGGTGGTGTCGGATGCCGAAGAATTGCTGCGAGCAACCGCCAGCCAGGCGGGTGAAAAGGTCAGCGCTGCCCGCGAGCGCATACAGGACAGTCTGGCCGCAGCCAAGTCGCGTCTGGCCGATGCTGAGGAAGCCATGCTGGAGAAAACCCGGCAGGCTGCAAGGGCGACCGACGAATACGTGCACGACAATCCCTGGCGTGCTGTTGGCATCGCGGCCGGAGTGGGGCTGGTTGTGGGTATGCTGATTTCGCGCGGGCGTTAAGCCATGGGGGAGCGTTCCGGTCTGATGGGTTCGGTCAAACGATTGCTGTCTACCCTGACGGCTATCGCCTCGACCCGGCTGGAGCTGCTGGCGAATGAGTTGCATGAGGAGCGTCTGCATCTTGAGCAGATGCTCCTTTATTTTTTTGCCGCGTTGTTCTGCTTCGGTATGGCGCTCATGCTGTTGACAGTTTTCATCGTAGTGCTGTTTTGGGATGATTACCGCCTTTTTGTTTTGGGCGGGCTGAGTGCTGTGTTTCTGGTGTCAGGTTTGATGCTGGTGCAGAGCCTGCGCAAGCTGGCTCAGATGAAATCCAGATTATTTTCCGTGACACTGGCCGAACTGGCCAAGGACAGGGAGCAACTGGATGAGCGTAATGGATAAGCGTAAATTCGAGGTGATACAGCGTCGTCAGGCGTTGCTGGCAGAAATATCCGGCCAGCGTGAACATCTGGGCGAACTGGCAACCCGCTGGCAACCCGCGCTGCGCAGGGCAGATCAGGCTGTGGCCGCGGTGAATTTTCTCAGGGTTCATCCTGTGCTGGTAGTCGGATTGGTCGGCCTGCTGGTAGTACGCCGCAACGGTCTGCCCGGTCTGGTGCAAGGCGTGTGGCGGATCGTGAAGGCCTACCGCTACGTCAGCAATCTCTCAATAAAGATGACATCGCGCTTGTAACATCCCAGGTTGGACGGCATCAAAACATCAACAGGCGCTATTATTTGTTCTGGTAGGCAAGGTCAATTTTTTTGGTTTTGGCTGCCGTGAGCTGCCTTTGGGCTGTTTTACGTTGCGCGATTTTGCGCGTGCCGGATTTCGCCAAACGCCGGGTGCTTTTGCGAGTTGCGCCGCGTGCTTTTGATTTTTCCTGAACGATGATCAGCGTCTGCCCGGTTCTGACCTGCTTTGTGCGACCATTCCAACTGCTGAGTTTGTCGACACTGACGTTGTAACGGCGTGCCAGTTTGGCGAGGGTTTCGCCCTTGCGCACCGTGTGTTTGAGGGTGGTGGCGTGGAGATCCGCTCGGCTGACGGGATGCAAATGCATGTTGAAGGCTTCAAATTCGCTATCGTCGGAGTCGCCGTCGAGCGGAACAAGCAGTGTTTCGCCATTGCTTAAATTGCCCCGTGCAGACAGGCTGTTTATTTTTTTCAGTCCTTCCACGGAAAGGCCGAAACGAGGAGCCAGTTGATCGAGTCTTTCCCCCTTCCTGGCGCGATAAGCTTGCCAGCTTACCAGCGGTTTGTCATAGTTTTCCAGATTGGTTTGATAGGTCTCGACTTTATCTACCGGCAGTAAAATAAAATCATTGTTGTCCTGCAATATGACCGGACGATTGTGTGCCGGATTCAGTGCAATGAACTCTTCTCTGGATATGTCGGCCAGTTGTGCGGCCAGTTTCACGTCTATGTGTTTCGCAAAGGAGACCGCAGCGAAATAGGGTTCGTTCGAGAGGGCCGGCAACACCAGACCAAAGCGTTGCGGATTCGCGACGATATTTTTGATGGCTAATAGTTTAGGCAGGTAATTGCGGGTCTCATCCGGCAATGTCAGGCTGGCATAATTTACGGCCAGACCTTTTTTACGGTTGCGTTCCTGCGCGCGTGATACGGCACCTTCACCCCAGTTGTAGGCCGCGAGCGCCAGCTCCCAGTCACCAAACATGGCGTGTAGTTTTTCCAGATAATCCAGCGCGCCGGTGGTTGCATTCACGATGTCGCGTCGTCCGTCATACCACCAGTTCTGCTGCAGGCCAAAATTTTTGCCGGTCGAAGGGATAAATTGCCAGAGACCAGAGGCATTGCTGGTTGAGTACGCGCCTGGATTGAAAGCGCTTTCTATCATCGGCAG
>JAUSLX010000151.1 GCA_030645775.1 Gallionella sp.
AGGCAAACCTTGCAGGCGAGACTGCAGCCTGCCGTGCCGAATGACAGCACACTGCTGCCCGGATAAAAATGGTTGAGCGGCTTTTTTTCTATCGGGTCGACGCAGAATCCAGACGAGCGGCCATAGGTGGTGAGCACCATCGCATCGTCCACCCGGCCACGCACGAAACACGCACCGCGCTGGCCTTCGTGGAGTTTGCAGTCGCGCGGGCACAGATCGCACTGGATACGCCCGTCATCGAGCTTATGCCAGTATTGGGCGGGGTAGCGTTCGGCAGAACTGATGGGCTCATCCATGGCTGTTTTCCTTGTATTTGCTGACAGAATAACGCGACAGTGTGACATTTTTATCCCAGAAATCAGCGGGCAGACCGGCTTTGCGTTTGAGATGCACCATAAACTGATGGGGATCGGGCAACTGTTCCCACACTTGCGGTAAAAATGTACTGCGGTGATGTCCATACTCGAACACTATGCCGTCCACCCCGGGCCGCATCTGTGATAAGGCATCGGCTTCGTCCTGAAATTGCATCACCTGAGGCGGGGTAAGCAGCGAAATTTCGATCTCGGTGATACCGAGTTCATCTGCGGTCAACGGCATAAAACGCGGATCGTGCAAGGCAGCGGATACGGCATTGCTTTTGACGTCAGCCAGCAAGGAGCGATGTGCTTGCAGTGATCCTATGCAACCGCGTAATTGGCCCCGCTGGCTGAGGGTGACGAAACACGCAGCCTGTTCGGCCAGCCACGGTGCGCTTTCATCCGCTGTCATCGGCAGCTGCAGTGCGTTCGAAATCGCAGCGCGTGCGACAGGCAGCAGAATGGCTCCCTTGTCAGTGTGCATGGGCCTTTTCTCCGGTAAAAGCGAAGGCCGCATAACCTACTACCTGGTCGCGCGTGCCGGCGGTATCGCCGGAGTTACGCAGATCGAGCAGATGCGTTTCCAGATGATGCCGCTTTGCTGCGAGCAGCAAACCGCTGATGGGCGTGCCGCCGCAGGCCAGGTCGTGTGAAATCGGTTGCTGCAAATTCAGTATGGCGCGAGCGGTGTTGCTGTCCACTTGCTGGCAGGTGTCGTAGGGCAGGTAGTGGGAAAGATCGGAACTGATGACAATCAGCGTTTCCTCACCGCCCCATACGGATTCGAGCACTTCAGCCACTTCTTCGCTGCTGGCCATGCCCACGGCCAGAGGCAGCAAGGTGAAATCGCTCAGCACACTTTGCAGGAACGGTAGTTGTACTTCCAGCGAATGTTCCTGTGCGTGCACCCGTTCGTTGACGACCACTTGCGGCAAGTGCGCAATGCTTTGCATTGCGGCCATGTCCAGCCTTACCCGCCCCAGTGGTGTATCGAAAGCCTCTGCGCCGGGCAGAGCCAGACCGCGCACGGCGACGCGATGGGTCGGGCCGAGCAGTACCACGCGCCGGATGTATCCGGAAGCCGCGCGCAACGTCGCATAGGCGGTGGCTGCGCTTGCGCCCGAGTAGGCATAGCCGGCATGCGGGACGATCAGTGCTTTGGGAATTAGATCAAACGGACGCGCCTCGGCGAGCAATCCCTGTATTTCATGGGCAAGTTGCCGGGCGTCGGCGGGATAGAACAGACCTGCGACAGCGGGCGGACGGATGGCAGACATGATGCGCTCCCTCAAATTTACCGGCGCAAGAATACGCCAAACCAAATCAATTGGACATCAAATTTATTTACACACGGCAGTCGTGTCAGCGGCAATGGCAACGGGCTGGGAAAAGACAAATACAGCTGAAGCGCGGCGACTCAGTCGTAGTCGACATCCTGCTCAGTACCGGCATAACAATTTTGTATCTCGGTGACGACGGTTTTTACTTTCGTCTTCGACAGGATTTTTCTGATGATGGTGTTTCTGAATGCATCCATCTGCGCACTGAGTATGGCTTGATATGGGAGCGGTGTTTTCTGCAACAATTGATTCCAGCCGGCGTCGATTTCAGGAGGCGTTTTACGTGCGCTGCGGATCAGATTTTCGATCTCTTTTTGTCCGGTACGCGCGACGATACGGCCATCGCCCAGAATCGCAAAAATAACGGCAATCGCAATCACTGCCTGTGCATCCAGGTCGGTATCTTTAATGGCGCCCGTAAAATGGTTTTTGCGTAACCATCTGGCGCACTCAACCGTGTTCTGGTTGTCCTGCCTGCTATGCAGCTCATTTTTATAGGCGTCATTACCTGTCCAGGCCGAGTTGGGATCGGCGCGGCAGAGTTCAACAAAAAGTGCCTTGATGTTGCGCTGCTGTACGAATGGATCGTTATCGAAATCGGTAATCAGGGTGTGGGCGGGCAGGGCGGCCAATTCCCTGATGTGGCGAAATCCCAGCTGGAATACGATTTCTGCACCCTGGTGCAACAAAAAGGAGAGTTCGCTTCCCTTGCTGTGTGGAATATCAGCCTGGCTGATGCCCAGCGAGAGGCAGCCTATGGTCAGGTAGAAGGCTTCCAGCAGGCCATCCGCCGTCCTGTCATTGGTAAACTTGCGCGCGACCAGCACGGTGATGCCGGCAAGTTCGTGGAGCAGTGTTTGCGCTTCCTGTTCCCGGCCCTGATTCAGCGCAAGCGTTTCGAGTGCCCGCACCAGATGGGGAGGGCGGGTAGTGAAGTGAGTGAGCGTCATGCTCTAACGTGAAACTCGCGCAGCGACGAACCGTACCCCTCGCCCTTTGGGAGAGGGGGGACGGGGGTGAGGGAACGGGCATTGCGGGTTTTATTATCAGGGGTGGTCACTTTTTCATGCCCGTTAGAGACGATCACGCAAAGATATCATCGCCCATGCTGGCACGGGCGCCCGGTTTCGGTACGTTAAGTGCCTTGCTGGGTACTTGTTTGCGCAGGCGCAACAGTAACTCCCTGCTGCTGCGGGGAATGGCATAATCGTAGCCGTATGCCTCTTCCTCATCTTCGTCAGGCCGGGTGTGTAATTCATTTTCACCCGGCTGCCAGTCCGGGAAGAGTTCAAACAGCACTCTGTCCCACGCATCCGGATCAGTGCGTGCAATGGCCAATGCCAGCGGAATAATATCGTGATCGGAAGTGGTCTGGCCGCTGCTGTACGGACCGCGTGCGTAGATATCATTGGCCAGCTCGATAATTTCCTCGATGGCGGTCGAAAACAGTGCGGCAAAAGCTGTCGTTCCCCAGTCTGTCGACAATGATTCATGTATCAACGCTGCGCGCCGCTCCAGGTCGTCACTGGCGAATAAGACGCCGTGTATATGCGCGAACAGCGATTCGGCCAGAAACTCCGGTTCGTCTTCTATCATGTCCTCGTTCCAGATAGCTGCAAAAAAAGCCAGACTCTGAGCCCATGCCCCGGGAGAAATCAGCAGTGTTGCCAGCGACAGTTTGCCGCCATCGAAGGCTGACAGATGCATGGATGCGACCTGTGGCGCCAGCGTTTCCAGCACTTCTACCACAGCCAGATCGCCGAACTGTTCAGCGGTTTCATTGAATGCCTCTTCGGCATGGTCGAGCGATCCGGCCAGTACCAGTTCGGTGACCTGACGGCTGATGGCGGGCAGGTTGGTCTTATCAGGCATTCTTTTCTCCGTTTGAGTCGAACAAATGTTCAATATCATGCCCGGGCGCGAGTTGATCTTCATCCTCATCATCGCCACTCTCGCTCTTTTGCAGCGATTCCAGCGAGTGATCCTCATCAGACCAGCGTTTAGGATGTTTGTATAAAAATGCCGTGAGGATTGCGCGACGTGCCAATTGGGGATTGGCACCGGCAACAGTCACGATTGCCCGACTGGCGTCATCATCAGCGCATGACACCATGGACAGCACCTTCGCGGTATCGCCCTGATTATATTCTTCACATTGCGCCAGCAGTCCAGCCTGATCGTTAAAACGGAGATGATCGAGCAGCGCGAAACTCAACAGATTGACATCATCGATCTCTGTTCCCCTGGCGAATTCGTCGATTAACGATTTCACGACTCTGGCATAGGTTTTTCTGTCCGGCGGATCACCCAGGGTGTCTTCAATCTGGATGCCCAGTTCGCGGGACTGATAAGCGAATTCGGAATGTATCTTTTGCATTGTGTGTTCTTAATGTGAGGTGTCGGGCGTGAGGCCGCAACGGTTGAATAATGAATTCCACAATGAGAGTGCTTCATCTTCCGGATCAAGAATGATACGGTTGTTGAGGCTCTGGTTGTATTCGGCTCTTCTTTTAGGGTCTGAAAGCAGCTCGTACGCCAGTTTGACAGCATTGAATCGAGCGGTGCTGCCGGTATTCCTGTCCGGGTGATGGCGCATGGCAAGCGAGCGGTATGCTTTCTTGATCTCCTCCAGCGTCGCGGTCGGAGATACGCCAAGGATATGGTATGGATTTTCCAATGGTTGTCTCCTGTCAGTTTGCCATTTTACATCAGCGCGGGAATATCGAGAGCCTTAATACCATTGCTTTTCTGAAAAGCGTGAGTTTAATCGTCGGCGGGTATTTCGTGCGGGGAAGTTGAGGGCTGCCAGCGTCAGCGCATCAAAGCCGATAAGATCAATTATCCCGGATTGTTCATTAGGGAAACGCTGATTAAATCGTCTTTGCGAGGAGCGCAGCGACGTGGCAATCCAGAATCCCTTTTAGATCAAAGCACTGGATTGCCACGCTTCGCTCGCAATGACAACTTTAAGGAATAAATCAGCATCACCTTAGCTTAATTTAACCCATCCCCACCCCAACCCTTGCCCCTTCATTGATGAAACAACTCAATTCCTGTTAACGGCTACGCCGTTACAATCATTGATCAAAACAAGAAGCGCATGGCGCGACTATGTTTTAAGGGGAATATCCTTGCGATTTTGCGGGTACAAGGGGAGGGGGAAGGCCAGGCACAATGGCACACTCTCCCCCCTTCAAGGGGGGAGTTGGAGGGGGGATGGGGGAAGAATTTCCCAATGGATAATTTGGGATTATGTCTGGTGCAACAGCTTGTCGAATTCGTTTAACGGCACCGGCTTGCTGAACAAATAACCCTGATAGCGCATGCATCCGGCTCTTTCAAGAAAATCACATTGCGCCTGTGTTTCCACGCCTTCGGCAATCACTTCCATGCCCAGGTTGTTGGCCATGCCGATGATGGTTTGAATAATCACCGCATCGGTCGATTTTGTGCCGATGTTGCGCACGAAAGACTGATCGATCTTCAATTGGTCGAGCGGGAGTTGGGTCAGATAGGACAGCGACGAATAACCCGTGCCAAAATCATCCATGGAAAAACGCACACCGGCTTGTTTCAGCGCCTGCATTTTGGCGATGGTGTCTTCGACATTGTCGAGCACGATACTTTCGGTCAACTCAAGTTTCAGGCGCTGCGGATTAATGGCGGTTTGGCGGAGTATTTCGGTCACTTGCGCAACGAAATCAGCCTGGCGGAACTGTCGCCCGCTGACGTTGACGGCAAGCTGCAAGTCGCGGGTGTGCGGGTTACTTTCCCATGCCTTTATCTGCCGGCAGGCGACCTCCAGCACCCATGCGCCTATCGGCAGGATGAGACCGGTTTCTTCCGCCAGCGGAATGAATTTTAGCGGCGAGATCACCCCTTGTTCCGGATGGAACCAGCGCAACAATACTTCCGCACCCGTAATACGCCCGGTGTGGTCGATTTGCAGCTGGTAATAAAGCCGGAATTCCTGATTACGCAAGGCTTCACGTAAACCGGTTTCGAGCTGGGCGCGGCCCTCCAGTTCCTCCTGCATTACGGGATCAAAAAAACGCAGGGTGTTGCGACCGGATTTCTTCGCTTCGTACATGGCGGTGTCGGCCTGCTTTAATAACTCATCAAGCTTCTCCTTGTAATTGACGAACAAGGTGATGCCCATGCTCGATGAGCTGTGAAACTCGCATCCATCAAGCAGGTAGGGCTGGCTGAGCGCTTCGAGCACTTTCTCTCCCACAACCTGCACCTGCACAGCGACATGCGCTTTTTCTTCGCTCAGCCCCTCCAGCAGCAGCACAAATTCATCCCCGCCGAAACGCGACACGGTGTCACCATCGCGGACGCAGCCTAGCAGGCGTCTGGCAACCTCGATCAGCAACATGTCACCGATATCATGTCCCTTGGTGTCATTCAGGGTCTTGAAATTGTCGAGATCGATGAACAGCAGCGCGCCACCGGTCTGATTGCGTGCACCGACCGCGATGGCCTGGCGGAGCCGATTAAGTAGAAAACGCCGGTTGGGCAGTTGGCTTAACGGGTCATAAAAGGCGAGATTGTGGATTTCGTCTTCCGATTTTTTGCGTTGGGTAATGTCAATAAATGAACCGATATAATTTGTGATGTTTCCGTCTGTGCCGGGCACTGCGGAAATGTTCAGCCATTCCGGGAAGATTTCCCCGTTCTTGCGCTGGTTCCAGATTTCCCCCTGCCAGCGATGATCGCGCCGCAGGCAATCCCACATGTGCTGATAGAACGCCGTATCGTGGCGACCGGACTGAAGCAGGGCCGGGGTCTGGCCGATGGCTTCCCCGGCGCTGTAGCCGGTCAATCGGGTAAACGCCCGATTGACCCGGATAATCACCGAATGCTCGTCGGTTACCAGCATGCCTTCATCAATTTCGAAGGCAATGGCGGCGATACGCAGGGCCGCTTCGTGCTTTTCCCGCACTGACATCATGCTGTTGAACGCGTGCGCCAGACCGGCGATGTCCTTCGGCCCGCCGGGCACGGCACGCACCTGCAATTCACCCATTCGGGAGCGTTCCATGCTGGTCGACAGCTGTTCAAGCGGGCGCGTCATCCCACGGGTCAGATAACGAACCAGCAACAGGAAAATCAGCGCAAAAAAGAACGATGTAAACAGATTGGAGATAAAAATATCGGCCATTCTTTTGGACAGATCCGCCTTGCTCATCACCACCGTAACGTTGCCGAGAAATTCAGGCGTTGTCGCATCACCGAAGGGTGAGCCTGCAGAAGGTTGCGAATAGACCGGCGCGGCAAAGCGCCACGACTTTGAATTTTCAGTGCTGAGTATGGCAGAAGCCTGCAACCCGTTGGACTGACTGGATTGCTCGAAAAATCCGGTAAAACTGGTATTGCCACGTGCAAGCAATACGCGCCCGTCGACATCGCGGATTTCCACGCCGATTATCCCCGGGAAAGCCATGGTGACGTTCACGGCCTCGGCGGCATTGTCGGCGGAAGCATAAATCAGCGCCAGGGCGCTTTGCCGCGCCAGATTTTCGGTGATATGTTGCCCCTGTTCAATCAGGCTGTCGCGCATCCGCTTGTTGCCTTGCCATGATCCCGCTATAGAGGAGAACAACGCCAATACGAAAATGCCCAGCGTAATCGTGATGCCGATCTGGCGCTGAAAGGTGAGCTTATGGAAATATCTCGCGAAAGTTTTTCTCATCCCAAAAAATCCATAACCGTATCTACCCCAGCCCTTGCGGGGGGG
>JAUSLX010000153.1 GCA_030645775.1 Gallionella sp.
AGTTGGCAACGTGAACCTGGCCAGTGCGGGTGCGGTGGCTACGGCAGGAGTAGCGGGCAGCCCGTACGCCATCACGGCGAGCGGCGCCAGCGGCGGCTCTTTCAATGCCGGCAACTACAGCATCAGCTATGTCGACGGCGCTCTGGGCGTGACCCCCGCACCGCTGGGCATCGCGGCGAACAGCGCCAGCAAGATATATGGCGACACGTTGAGCTTCATCGGTAACGAGTTCAGCAGCACCGGTCTTAAAAACGGCGAGACAATTGGCGGCGTGAGCCTGGCAAGTGCAGGCGCGGCGGCTACGGCCGGGATCGCAGGCAGTCCCTACGCCATCACGGCCAGCGCCGCCAGCGGCGGTACTTTCAGCGCCGGCAATTACTCCATCAGCTATGTCGACGGATTATTGGGAGTCATTCCCGCCGGACTGTTGGGTATTGCGGCTAACTCGGCGGCCAAGACCTACGACGGACTGGCCTACAGCGGAGGTAACGGCGTGAACTACACCGGTTTCATAGCCGGGGACACACCCGCTTCCCTGAGCGGAACGCTGGTCTACGGCGGCAGCTCGCAGGGGGCGGTTAACGCGGGCAACTACACCATCATCCCGTCCGGCCAGAGTTCGACGAATTACACCATTACTTATGTCAATGGTGCTCTGAGTGTTACCCCTGCACCGCTGGGCATCGCGGCCAACAGCGCGACGCGGCTGTACGGCGATGCGAACCCCGCCTTCAGCGCGACCTACAGCGGTTTCCAGAACGGGGAGAATTCTGCGGCGCTGACCGGTGCGCTGGCGTTGTCCACGCCAGCGGTGTTGACCTCCAATGTGGGCAACTACGCGATTGTTCCTGGCGGGCTGAATTCAGCGAACTACAGCATCAACTATGTCAACGGCAACATGGGTGTAACTGCTCGGCCGATTTCTGTATCAGTCAACGCCGGGCAAACAAAAATATACGGCGGTACCGATCCTGCGCTTGCCTACAGCGTCAGCGCAGGCAATCTGGCCAATGGTGATGTATTGGCGCTGACCCGCCTCGCCGGTGAAAATGTTGGCGGCTACGCAATATCGTTAACGCCCAATACCAACTACAACGTCATCTACACCGGCGCCAACTTCGCCATCACCCCGGCGATGCTGATGGTTGTCGCGAATCCTCAGAGCAAGGTGTACGGGACGATCGATCCGGCGCTGACCTACACCACCGGCGCCTTCCAATTCGGTGACACGGCAGGTAGCGTACTGACCGGCGTGTTATCACGTGCTGCCGGAGAAGATGTTAACTTTTATGCGATCGGCCAGAACACGCTTGCCTCGAACGCCAATTACACTCTTGCCTACACCGGCAACAATCTGGGCATCACGCCGGCACCGCTGCATGTTGCCGCACATCCCCAAAACAAGCTTTTCGGCATGATCGATCCGGTGTTGACCTTTGGCGTTACGGGGCTGGTAAATAATCCGGGACTCGGCATCATCGACGCCGCAGGGAGTGTGCTCTCGGGCGCACTCACGCGCGCACCCGGCGAGAGTGCATTGGGTGGGCCGTATCCCATCACCCAGGGCAGTCTTGCGGCCAACAGCAACTACACCCTGAGCTTCACGCCCAGCAATCTCGTCATCACCGGTGCTGCTGCAGAGCCGGTTTTGGGTTTCAGTGCGGGGCAGGTCATTTTCGCCGGCGTAATCAACGACGACTTCTATTACCGGCCTGGTAATTTCTGGCATATTTCTTTGAATCCAAACGACGCTGACCCGGGATTCGATGTGATGAGGGGGACGAACGATTTGAAGTCACGCTTGGGCGACCGCTTGAATCGTTGCGATTCTGTTTCCGGGGGCGGGTTCTGTGAAACCTGGTCATTCCCGGAGCAACGCGAGAAAGTCGATAATAAATGAATATTTGTGCAGGATTTTCCGGGTTTTGGGAGGAGGGGGTCAACATGCCGTCAATGATGCGCTGCATCGGGCTTGCGCTGGCACTATTGCTGGTGTCAGCGCTTTCATTTGCGCAGACACAGACCGAGCGTTTCGATATCGATCGTTTCGATATCGAAGGCAATACGCTGCTCAAGCCCGAAGAGATCGAAGCGGTGCTCCAGCCCTACACCGGCAAACAGCGCGAATATGGCGACGTGAAACGCGCGATTGAAGCGCTCAGGCAGCACTATCACAGCTCGGGTTTCAGCGCGGCGTGGGTGGTGGCACCCGAGCAGGGCCTCGACCGGGGGGTTGTCATATTGCGGGTCATTGAGGCGCGGATCGGCAAAGTCACGATTGAAGGAGGCCACTTTTTTGATGATACGAACATACGCTCCAGTCTGCCGGCGCTCAAGGAGGGTGTTCCGCCCAGAACAAGGGACATCTCGGCGAACGTGCAGCTTGCCAACGAGAACCCGGCCAAACAAGCGGACGTCGTGCTGCGCCCCGGCGAGATGCCGGGCGTGGTGGACGCCACCATCGACATCATCGACATACGGCCGCTCAAGGCCTTCCTGACCCTGGACAATACCGGCAACCCTCAGACGGGCAACTATCGGCTCGGCGTCGGCGTGCAGCATGCCAACCTGTTCAATCGCGACCATATTGGCACGTTCAGTTACGTCACCTCGCCCGGGAAGGAAAACCAGGTCAGCCTCTACAGCGGGAGCTATCGCCTGCCGTTGTATTCGCGGGGCGATTCCATGGATTTCATCGTTGCACGTTCGGATGTCAGCGCCGGCACCACGCAGACCGTCGCGGGGCCGCTCTCTTTTTCCGGCAAGGGTGATGTTTACGGCTTACGCTATAACCAATTGCTGGCTCGGCGCGGCGAGTATTTCCACCGGCTCGTTTACGGCCTCGATTATCGTGCCTACCAGAACACCTGCGCATTCGGCGCTTTTGGTGCGGCCGGTTGCGGGCCGGCTGCGGTGGATATCACCGTAAGACCTGTCAGCGTCGCATACAGTGGCAATTGGACAAGGCCCGGGCGGATAACAGATTTTTATGCTGCCTTTTCGCACAACGTTCCCGGGGCTGCCAATGGGCGGGAGAGCGATTTCAATGCGGCACGTCCAAGTCCGAATGGCGGGCAGGGAGCGTCTTCACAGTACGCAATCCTGCGCTTTGGAGCCAGCATAGTGAGCGCCTTTGAGAGCAACTGGCAAGTCCGCGGCGCTTTCAACGCACAACTCACCCCGGATGCACTGGTGTCCGGCGAGCAGTTCGGTATTGCCGGCGCGACCGCCGTGCGCGGCTTTCTGGAGCGCGAAATTGTGCGTGATACCGGCTATTTCGCCAATCTCGAATTCTATTCGCCCAATCTGGCGGGTGAACTAATCCCCGGTGAGGGCAACCTGCGCGGCTTGCTGTTCTATGGTATCGCCGGCGCCGCCAATAATCCGCTGGCCGGGGAAGATAGACAACAGGTATCAATCGCCAGCGTGGGCGCAGGGTTACGCTGGAATATCCAGAGGAACTTCAACCTGCGCTTCGATCTGGCGCGGGTAGTGGACGCAGGCGGGAGCAAGAAAACCGGTGACCTGCGCGGGCATCTCTCGGCCTATTTCGGCTTTTAGTTTTAAACTTTGATTATTGATCTTTCCATTATTCATGGCGCCTGAATTTTCAGAAGCCGTCCTTCCGTCCCGGATTAACCTCTTTCGGGATGACGATCAGGCCGGAATCCAGGCCATTAAAAATATCCTGCGCATAACCAGCGACTTGGCAGGAATTTTTTGGCAGCTTGTCGAATGGGCCAGGATTTCCTCACTGGAGGAATGACTGTATGCCACGCACCTACGCGGCTCCCGCCACGTACCTGGCGGTTAAAGGCAAGGCTGATTTAATCAGTGTTTCCTTGGTCGCTTGGTTGGCAGGGTTTGCCCAGACGCCAAAGCGAGGTCAGTTCCGCCGCGCGAGCCGCATGTAACGGGTCACTGACGTCAGAAGCGCGAGGATGGTGCGGCTTTACGTCGGTTTTACCCAGTACCTGCAAGCCTGCCGTCTCGATGTTTGCTAACAGTTCGGCGCGAGTGCGCAGACCCAGATGCTCGGCCAGATCCGACAATATCAGCCAGCCTTCTCCGCCCTCTTCAAGATGTGCCGTAAGGCCATTTAGAAAACCCTTCAGCATGCGGCTCTCCGGGTCGTATACGGCGTACTCAAGCGGCGAGCTGGGACGTGCCGGAACCCAGGGCGGGTTGCATACGATCAAGCTTGCGCGCCCCTCAGGAAATAAATCGGCCTGCACCACCTCGATCTGTTCCATTATTCCTAATCGCGTCAGATTTTCACGCGCACAGGCCAGTGCGCGTTGATCCTGGTCGGTGGCGACGATGCGTTTGATGCCACGGCGTGCCAGCACGGCGGCCAGCACACCTGTGCCCGTACCGATGTCGAAGGCGACGGATTGGGTTTTTGTCAATTCAGGCAAGGGTGCGTCAGCCAGTAGAGCTACGTACTCGCCGCGTATCGGTGCGAACACGCCGTAATGCGGATGAATGCGGGAATCGAGTGCCGGGATCTGCACGCCATTTTTGCGCCACTCGTGCGCACCGATGAGTCCCAGCAATCCGCGCAGCGACAAGAGGTAAGGTTCTGAGGCATCGCCATAAACCTCAGTGCAGGCAGTGCGTGCATCGGGTGCGCGGCGCAGGGGGATGCTGTGATCTGCATTGAACGGCAGCAACAACATGCCCAGGGTGCGGGATCGCTGCGATTGCGCCTGACGGTGCAGATGAAACGCTTCCGTGGCCGTAGCGGGCGACATTTTAGCCTTGCGCGGTTTTTCATCTGCGCGCCGCGCCATCGCCTGTAGTAGTTGCCTTGCGTTTTGATAATCGCCGCGCCAGAGCAGTGCGGTCCCTTCGCATGCCAGACGGAATGCCGCATCGGCAGTCATTCGGTCGTCGGCGATCACGACGCGTTTGGGCGGCGGTGTGCCGGACTCCGAACGCCAGCGGGCGGATTGACTCATGCTCGCTTCGTTCCAGTAAATCATAGGATAATCAATCACTTTAACGGACATGGCGGATCTGTCGAACTAAATGATGCGAACGATTCCCGTAGTGACCTTGCCTGTGTGGGCCATAACTCGCAAATCTGCCATGTCTGTTTCCCTCACCCAAACCCTCTCCCGCTTTGCGGGCGAGGGGACAATCGAATCGCTGCGCGAATTTCATATTATCGGCCTTCTTCACGTTTGATTTGCTGGTAACGCAATTTGGCTTCGTGATCGTCCTTCGCGGAGGTGATCTCGCGCATCACGGAATACACGTCGGCGGCCTTTTTGTCTTCTTTAAAGCGACCCGTCAACGGCGTGTCAGGCAGCAATTCGCCGCGTTGGTAGATCGCCCAGATTTCTTTCGCATAGCGTGTCTCCAGCAGTTCGGGCGCAAACTGGCCGAAATAGTTAGCCAGATTTTCCACGTCTCGATCCAGCATGCGGCTGGCGTTGTTGTTTGCGGCCGCATCCACGGCCTGCGGCAGGTCGATGATGACAGGTCCCCGGGCATCGACCAGAATGTTGAATTCCGACAAGTCGCCGTGAATGATGCCAGCACACAGCATCAGCACCACTTGCCGGATCAGCATGGCGTGAAATTCAAGCGCCTGTTCGCGAGTCAGCTCAAGGTCGTTGAGTCTGGGGGCGGGCATACCGTCTTCGTCGGCGACCAGCTCCATCAACAGCACACCTTCGTAAAAACCAAAGGGGAGCGGCACACGCACACCGGCGCTGGTTAACTTGTACAAGGCATCGACCTCGGTGCGTTGCCAGGCAGCCTCTTGTTCTTTGCGCCCATAGCGCGAACCCTTTTCCATCGCACGCGCCTGGCGGCTGTTTTTTACCTTGCGGCCTTCGGTGTAGTGAACCGCCTGATGGAAGCCGCGCTGATTGGCTTCCTTATAGACTTTGGCGCAACGAATCTCGTCGCCGCACTGCACGACATAGACGGTCGCTTCTTTGCCGCTCATCAGCTGGCGCAAGACCATATCTACCAGACCGTCTTCGACCAGCGGTTCGATTCTTTTCGGGGTTTTCATTGATCAGTCAAAGACTCGGTGGGATCACCGCGCAGTGAGTGAATGCGCGGTTTGACCGGATTATCCAGCGCATTTTGTATCATCGCAGCGCGCGATGAGGGTGACTCCAGGCTGATGCGTCCCAGTTTTCCGGCACGATATTCGGTCAGCAGAATGATGGATGCTTTTTCCAGATCCAACTCTCCGCCCCGTCCCTTTAGCAGGCAGCCACGTTTCTTTGCGATGGCTTCGATTACGTCAACACCGTCCATGCCGGCAGTCGTAAAGCCAAAGCGTTCCGCCAGCCGTTCCGGATAGCGCGCCAGCAGATTGTTGGCAAGATGCTCGGCGATTTCTTCCTCGATGACCGCATTGCGTCCGATGGCGTGTATCGCGGCGAGGATAAATCCGTCTTCGTCGTGTTCGATCTTCGGCCACATCAGGCCGGGGGAGTCGGTCAGGGTCATGTGATCGTTGATTTTGTGGCACTGCTGCGACTTGGTCACGGCAGGTTCATCCCCGACAGCCGCGACGCGGCGTTTGAGCAACATGTTCATCAGCGTGGATTTTCCGACGTTGGGTATGCCCATGATCATCAGGCGCAGCGGCTTATGCGTGCTGTCGCGATGCGGTGCGAGCGGATGGCATAACTTAGGTACTTTTGCTGCATCCGTGGCGCTCTTGCAACTGAGTGCGACCGCTTTTACACCGTCCTGCTTATTGTAAAAATCCAGCCATTGTTGCGTGGTGTCAGGATCGGCCAGATCGATTTTGTTGAGTATCTTCAGGCAAGGGCGCTGGCGGTGCTCGCGCAACTCCCTGATCATCGGATTGCAGCTCGCCTCGGGTGCGCGCGCATCCAGCACTTCGATGATGACATCGGTAAACTCCATCGTCTCGCCGGCTTTTCTGCGCGCCGAGGTCATGTGACCGGGAAACCATTGTATTGCCATGAGAGATTTGTACCTTTAAATTTATTGGGTGAATGGCGCTGTCAGCAGCGCCAGTTGCGTTGCATCCAGATAACACCATTCGCCGGCAGCCAGTTTCAGGTCGGACAGCCTGAGGTTGCCGATCTGTGAACGGGTCAGTGCGGTGCAATGATTTTCGGCTGCCGCCAGCATGCGTTTGACCTGATGGTATTTCCCCTGTTCCAACACGATTTCCAGATGATTTTCGTCTATCATCCGGCAAGTCTCAGCTGCCAGCGGGTTAGGCTCGTCGTGCAATTTAACGCCTTTTAACAACAGTTCGATCAGATCAGGCGTCACCGGATCATGTGTGGTAGCAATATAGACCTTCGGTACATGATGTCTGGGTGAAGACTGGGTGTGAATAAATGCGCCATCGTCCGACATCAGCAGTAAGCCTGTCGTGTCGTGATCGAGTCGGCCAACAGGCTGCACATCGCGCCGGGTAAATTGATCCGGCAGGATGGTCAGCACGCCGGGATGATGGCTGGGCTTGCGGGAACATTCAAAATTCGCTGGTTTGTTCAGGGCGACATACACCTGTTCGCGATAAGTCCAGAGTTTGCCAAAAATCGTGAATTCCAGATTGTCTGTCTCAATTTGGGCATTTGTGTCGGTGGAAGCCGTGCCTGCAATACTGACTTCGCCACGGGCGATCAATTCGCGACACCACTTGCGCGTGCCAAAACCCTGCGTATGCAGAATGCGGTCTAAGGTTAATTTACTCATCCTGTAACTTTAACAGAATCGTGACGCTATCGTGAATAACAGCTCACCAATCAACACCCCTGCTAGAATTGCAAAATGCAGCCTACTGTCCTGATCAATCAACACCGTCAGACCGCCCTTGTCGTTGCCGCGAGCGGCAAGAAATTGCTGGTCGTGGAACTGCTCAAGGGTAAATTGACCGTCACAGCCTTGTCTGCGAAAGACATCGAAAGGCGCGGTTATCATGTCAGCGACTACCCGCCCGTGCAAGCGGCGCAAGCCTATTTGGCCCACGCTGCCGGGGTAAGCGAGCGTGCCAGAGGCTATCTGCAAGAAGTGGTAAGGGGGGAGTTTTCAGGTACATTGACCTTCGAGTAAATTCAGTGCAAACGCCCACTCTGCTAACCCGGGAATTCGCCATCCACATATAACCAGAGCTCATTTTTACGCATAAATTGGCTTTTTTCGTGCAGCCTGTGAGCGCGGCCTGCGGTTTTATAGCGTGCGATAAATTCCACGGTCGCACGGTCTGAAGATTCCAAAGCGTATTTTTTTACTTGCAGGCCCAGCCACTTTGTCGTTTCACCAGCAAGATCGAGCGTTGCCGGACGCGTGTCCGGATGCCAGGTGGCGAGCAGATAGTCTGCCAGTTTCAATACGTAAGCGCTGTAGCGCGAGCGCATAAGTGCTTCTGCATCCGGTGCGGGTGCGCCGTTGTGATAAGCGCCGCAGCAATTCGCATAGTCTCCCCCGCCGCAGGGGCAGACGCTTAGTTTTGTTCCCATGACTGGCCGGATGGCAGACTGCCATGCCAGATTACAGGTTCGATTTCCACTATACCGTCATCGCTGGTCATCATTACGCTTCCTTCCTGAATGGTGCATTGCAGTTGCATGGTGCGACCGGACAGTTTTGCCAGCGCCTGAGTGTCGTCGGTTGGTAATCTGAGTACGATGAGGTTGTTCAGGCGCGTCAATTTGTTGCGATTTTCATTCCACCAGATATCGGCAGCACGTCCGTAGCTGATCACCACTACTTGTGCCGAACGGCCACAGGCTTTGCGGACGGCGCGTTCGTCGGGCAGGCCGACTACGATCCAGCGTTCAATCGCACCCGTCAGATCTTTTTGCCACAGATCGGGCTCGTCATCGCCGCTGATGCCCTGGGCAAAGGTTAAGGCGTCGTCGGCATACAGCGCGAAAGCGAACAAACGTACCATCATGCGTTCCTCGGTTTCGGAAGGGTGCTGCGCCAGTGTCAATGCGTGGTCGGCGTAGTAATAGCGACCCATG
The DNA here is from genome assembly GCA_030645775.1 of Gallionella sp. GTDB lineage: Bacteria > Pseudomonadota > Gammaproteobacteria > Burkholderiales > Gallionellaceae > Gallionella. The sequence goes on from JAUSLX010000153.1 coordinate 8,979, forward strand.
TCGGCGATCTGGAGGGCGGCTTTGAAAACGGTTGCTTTGATGGCCATGTGATTCGTTCTAAAATTAGCAGACGCGCATTCTAGCAGGGGCTTGCGGCTTGAATGGTATTGCGTCGCCGTTCCGTCTATAATTCGCCCCCGTTCGCATTGTCACCCGTCAATAATCAAGATGCAGCTGTTCGCCTTTGGCCTTAATCATCAAACTGCGCCGCTCGCCGTGCGCGAACAGGTCGCGTTCAATGTGGACGGGATGGAAAACGCGCTGCGCGATCTGGTGGAAAACGGTGCGGCAAAAGAAGCCACCATTCTGTCCACCTGCAACCGTATGGAGTTGTATTGCAACGCTGCACAGCCCGACCACGCGATAGACTGGCTGGCGCAGTATCACAATCTGCCGCGTAAAGATCTGGAGCCCTACCTTTATACTTTGCCGCGTGATTTAGCCATAAAACATTCGTTCCGTGTGGCCAGTGGTCTGGATTCGATGGTGCTGGGCGAACCGCAGATTTTAGGCCAGATGAAGCAGGCTGTACGCCAGGCAGAGCAGGCGGGCACGATGGGCATCCTGTTGCATAAGTTGTTTCAAAGTACTTTCTCTGTTGCGAAGCAGGTGCGCACCGAAACTGAAATCGGTGCGAATCTGGTTTCGATGGCGGCGGCGGCGGTGCGCCTGGCCGAGCGCATTTTCCCCAGTATCGCTGAGCAGAACGTGCTGTTCATCGGTGCGGGCGAGATGATCGAACTCAATGCGGTGTATTTTGCGGCACGTAATCCCAAGCGCATTACAGTAGCCAACCGCACGCTGGATCGTGCGCAGACCCTGGCGCGGCAATATAACGGCCATGCCATTACGCTGTCCGATTTGCCGGAACAACTGGCGCAGAACGATATTATCGTCACCTGTACTGCCAGTCAGTTGCCGATACTGGGCAAGGGGATGGTGGAGCGTGCGCTCAAGGCGCGCAGGCATAAACCGCTGTTTATCGTCGATCTGGCGGTGCCGCGTGATGTGGAAGCGGAAGTCGCCGAGTTGAATGATGTGTTCCTGTATACCGTGGATGACATCGCCGAGGTGGTCAAGGACGGTCTTGAAGCGCGTCAGGGTGCAGTCAAGGAAGCGGAAGTCATCATTGATGCGGGGGTGTCTGATTTTATACACTGGATGGAATCGCGCGAAGTGGTGCCGACCATCCGTGCGCTGCGCGATCATGCCGAGCAAAACCGCAGTCAGGAGCTGGAAAAAGCCATGCGCCTGCTGGCACGCGGCGAGAGCCCGGAAAAGGTGCTGGAAGCAATGAGCCGGGGACTGACCAATAAATTTCTGCATGCGCCTACCAAAGCACTGAATCAGGCGCAGGGGATAGACAGGGAGAACTTCCTCGAAGTGGTTCATCGTATGTATCACTTGCACGCTGAAGAATAATCCGCTCACCGAATGAAAAAAAATATAGCTACTAAACTCGCCCAGCTGAGCGAGCGCCTGACGGAAGTCAATCAGTTGCTGAGTACTGAAGAAGCCACTCGCGACATGGACGCTTATCGCAAGCTGAACCGCGAACGGGCTGAACTCGAACCCGTGGTGGTGCTGTTTCACGCCTATCAGGCCTGTGAGGGCGACATCGAAGCCGCACGGGAAATGGCGGAGGATCCTGAAATGCGCGAATTTGCCGATGCCGAGATCAAGGAAGGCGAGGTGAGACTGGCGCAACTGGATGGCGAATTGCAGACTCAGCTGTTGCCCAAAGATCCCAATGACGAGCGCAGTGTGTTTCTCGAAGTGCGCGCCGGAACCGGCGGCGACGAGGCCGCGCTGTTTGCCGGCGACCTGTTTCGTATGTATTCGCGCTTTGCCGAACGTCGTCGCTGGCAGGTCGAAGTAATTTCGGAGAGTCCGGGTGAGATGGGCGGTTACAAGGAAATAATCGCCCGTATCGTCGGCCTGGGCGCGTATTCAGTCTTAAAATTTGAATCCGGTGCGCACCGCGTGCAGCGTGTTCCGGCCACCGAGACTCAGGGGCGCGTGCATACTTCGGCCTGTACGGTGGCGATCATGCCGGAAGTGGACGAAGTGGATGATGTGGTGTTGAATCCGGCTGACCTGCGCATCGACACGTTCCGCGCTTCCGGTGCGGGCGGGCAGCATATCAACAAGACCGATTCGGCGGTGCGCATCACTCACCTGCCGACAGGGGTGGTGGTGGAATGCCAGGATGGCCGCTCACAGCATCAGAACAAGGCGCAGGCGATGCGCGTGTTGTGCGCGCGGATCAAGGATGCTCAGGTGCGGGCACAAAATGCCGAAACGGCCGCCACGCGCAAGAGTCTGGTGGGTAGTGGCGATCGTTCCGAACGCATCCGTACCTACAATTACCCGCAAGGGCGTATCACCGATCATCGCATCAATCTCACCTTGTACAAGATGGATCAGATTATGGACGGTGACATCAGCGAACTGGCCGGTGCGCTGATGGCTGAACATCAGGCGGAGCAGCTCGCCGCGATGGCGGAAGATGTCAATTTCTGAGTATTGGAGTGCGCAGACTTGTCTGCGTTTGTTAGCGGCGTCATGCCGCCGCACTCCAAATGATTTAGCACCGTAGTGTGGGTTCAAGTGCATACCGTTAAATATGGTGCAGAACCTGCACACTCTGCACGAGATTGAGCGTGATTTACCACATTGGTGAAATATTGCTGCTACATGTCAAGCGGTTGCAAACTGCGCTGAATCTGGATGCAGGCACGGCGCGTATTGAAGTGCAAATACTGTTGCAGGCAGTGCTGAGTGTCAACCGGGCGTATTTGCTGACTCACCCCGAACGGGTGCTGACTGAGGATGAGTTTTCGCGTTATAGCGCATTGTTTGAGCGACGCCACAAGGGTGAACCCATCGCCTATCTGCTGGGTGAACGCGAATTTTACGGTTTGAATTTCAAGGTTACGCCCGATACACTGATTCCGCGTCCCGATACCGAGTTGCTGGTCGAGTTGGCGTTGCAACATATTCCGCAACACGGTATGTGCCGTGTACTGGACATGGGGACGGGCAGCGGCGCTATTGCGCTCGCCATTGCGCATCAGCGCCCGGATGCGAAGGTGGTCGCGTTGGATGCTTCTATGGCCGCGCTGGAGGTGGCCGCCGAGAATGCACAACGACTCGGCATAAGCAACGTGCATTTTTTGCACAGCGACTGGTTTGCGCAGCTTTCAGGTGAGCGCTTTGATCTGATTGTCTCCAATCCGCCCTATATCGAAGCTGGCGACGTACATCTGTCGCAGGGTGATGTGCGATTCGAACCGACAAGCGCGTTGGCTTCTGGCGCGGATGGACTGGATGATATTCGCCGTATTCTTCTGGCGGCTAAAGATCATCTCAATACAGGCGGTTGGCTGATGTTTGAGCATGGCTATGATCAGGCAGAGCGCGTACGTCAACTGATGCGGCAGCACGGATACGCTGAGGTCGCCTCCATGCCGGATTTGTCCGGAATTGAACGAGTGACTCTTGGCTGTGCTTGACGCTTGGCCGTCTGCTCTGCGATAATTCCCGATCAATTAATTAAGGTAATAGCCATGACTACAGATATTCAGCAGCGTATCCATGAACAGGTCACCCATAATGACGTCGTACTCTACATCAAAGGCACGGCGAAATTCCCGCAATGCGGCTATTCTGCCAATGTCGTGCGTATTCTGAATGCGCTGGGTGTGCAAAATTTCCTGGCGGTGAACGTGTTTGACGATCCTGAAATGGTTCCCGGCCTGGTGAAATATGCCAGCTGGCCGACGCTCCCGCAGTGCTACATCAAGGGCGAGTTCGTTGGCGGTTCGGATATCATGACCGAAATGTATCAAAGCGGCGAACTGAAACAATTGCTGGCTGATCAGGCTTCGGCAGGCGAATAGACTGAATTGCCTAGGCCATTTGGTCTATATGAAAAACCGGAATGTGCAGATATAGTCTGCCCGAGTGTTGGAAGTCGTCGTTGTTGATAACGTGATTTTCCCAGACTCTCCTCCTTTTGGGCGACCTTGTGGCCGCCTGTTTTTTTGCCCGTAATAGTCAGGAAGTTGCGAGACGGGTTCGCGCCCGGGCAATTGCGGCTTGAACCTGGTTGGGTGCGGTGCCGCCGATGTGGTTGCGGCTGGCCAGCGAGCCTTCCAGTGACAACACCTGATAGATGTCGTCCTCGATTAACGCCGAGAAGTTCTGCAATTCAACCAGGCTGATGTCGGACAAATCACAGTCGCGCTGCTCGGCGAAACGCACCGCGAGCGCCACCGCTTCGTGGGCATCCCGGAACGGCAAGCCTTTTTTGACCAGATAATCTGCCAGATCGGTAGCGGTGGCATAGCCTTGCAGCGCTGCACGGCGCATGGCTTCCGGCTTGACGGTGATGCCGGCAATCATGTCGGCATAGATGCGCAGGGTTTGCGTCAGGGTATCCACGGTGTCGAACAGCGGCTCTTTGTCTTCCTGATTGTCTTTGTTGTAGGCCAGCGGTTGGCCCTTCATCAGCGTGAGCAGGGCGACCAGATGGCCATTGACACGGCCGGTTTTGCCGCGCACCAGTTCCGGTACGTCGGGGTTTTTCTTCTGCGGCATGATGGACGAGCCGGTGCAGAAGCGATCGGCGATGTCGATGAAGCCGACCATCGGGCTCATCCACAGGATCAGTTCTTCAGAGAATCGCGACAGATGCGTCATGATGAGTGCGGCGCAGGCGGTGAATTCGATGGCAAAATCGCGATCTGAAACGGCATCCAGCGAATTTTCGCACACGGCTTCGAACCCCAGCAGTTCCGCGACTCTTTCTCGTTTGATAGGGTAGCTGGTGCCGGCCAGTGCCGCCGCGCCCAGTGGCAGGCGGTTGACACGCTTGCGACAGTCGATAAGGCGCTCCGCATCACGCTTGAGCATTTCGTAATACGCCATCAGATGATGCGCGAAACTGATCGGTTGCGCGACTTGCAGGTGCGTGAATCCAGGCATGATGGTACGGGTGTGCTGTTCGGCCAGATCAAGGATGGATGTTTGCAGGCTTTTGATGAGCTTGGATAAATCATCAACGGCGCTACGCAGATACAGGCGAATATCGGTTGCTACCTGGTCATTGCGCGAACGCCCGGTATGCAGGCGTTTGCCTGCATCGCCGACCAGCGTGGTGAGGCGTTTTTCGATATTGAGATGGACGTCTTCCAGATCCAGAGACCAGGCGAATTCGCCATCGAGGACTTCCTGTTCGATTTGCGCAAGGCCACGCTGGATGTCCGTCAGGTCCTGCATGGCGATGATGCCGCATTCCGCCAGCATTTGCGCGTGCGCATGCGAGCCCTGGATATCGAACAGAGCGAGCTTCTGGTCGAAATCGACTGAAGCGGTGTAACGTTTTACCAATTCCGCGACGGGTTCTGCAAATCGTCCCGACCAGGTGCCTTTATCTTGTATGCTTGCCATCTCTAGTCCAAAATTCGTCGGATGTTTAAAATCCGGATGCTAAATAGTTAACGGGCATGGCAATATGCCGCCCTTGATGATGAAACTCGCCATGCCCGTTTCCCTTCTCCTGTTTCCGGTGAGGGTGGCAAGGATATGCTAGGGTGATGCTGATTTATTCCTTAAAGTTGTCATTGCGAGCGAAGCGTGGCAATCCAGTGCTTTGATCTAAAAGGGATTCTGGATTGCCACGTCGCTGCGCTCCTCGCAAAGACGATTTAATCAGCGTTTCCCTAGGCGTTTTTCAGATGCAGAACGTGAGGTTTACCGACATGAATGAGGTGCGCAGTATAAAACAAAATCCCATGCCCGATGCGTTGCCCAACTTTCGCAACCTCGGTGTAGTCCTGCGCATTCTGCTGTTCAGCAATGTTTTGGCGCTGATGGGTGCGGTGATGCAGGCCGCAGGCTGGCGGGATGTGACCCTGCAGATGGTGCAGATTGCCGCGCTGTCTACGCCTGTTTTACTGTGCAGTTTGTTGTTGCTCTGGCTGGGGCAGCGGTGGTTGAATACACTGACGTACTGGCGCGGAGTGTTGGCGGTGAACGTTATGGTTGGCATGATGACTTTGCTCACCTATTATTTCGGAGGTGATTTTTACCGAGTGGAGGCTACGGATGACCCCTCTTTTGAGGTGTTGCGCGGCGTGTTGCTCAGTGTAACGGTGTGCAGTCTGCTGCTGATGTATTTTCGAATGCGCGCCCGGGTGTTGTCCGGCGCGTTGGAAGATGCGCGTTTACAGGTGTTGCGCGCGCGTATACGGCCGCACTTTTTGTTCAATACTCTTAATGCCGTGCTCGGTATTGTGCGCACCCAACCCGGGAAAGCCGAAACTGCGCTGGAAGATATGGCTGACCTGTTTCGCATGGCGATGTCGGATGCTCAGGATCTGGTGTTGTTGCACCAGGAAATTAAAATGAGCAAACAATATCTTGCGCTGGAGCAATTGCGCATGGGCGAACGGCTGAGCATAGACTGGCAAATTCAGGATATGCCGGACGATGCGTTGATTCCGGCTTTGTTGTTGCAACCACTGCTGGAAAATGCGGTTTATCACGGCATCGAGCCATTGATAGCAGGCGGTTGCATTCACGTATTGCTGCGCCGCAACGGCGGCATGTTGCAGATTAAGGTGGAGAATCCATGTCCGTTACGCCGTGACGGGCGGCCACATGCAGGTAACAAGATCGCTTTGCAAAATATACGCGAACGTCTGGCATTGCTGTTTGATATTGAGGCTGATTATCAGGTGGCAAGCGGTGAAGATTATTATCGGGTGGAAATTACCCTGCCTTATATAAAGGATAAAGTGACATGAGCACAATAGAACTGGCCCTGCGCGTGTTTATCGTGGATGACGAGCCGCCTGCGCGTAACCGCCTGCGCGAGCTGCTGAGCGATTGCAATGAACAGTTGCCCCTGCTTGTGGTGGGTGAAGCGGGTAATGGTCAGGAGGCATTGGACAAACTGATGGAAATACCGGCTGATGTGGTGTTGCTGGATATTCGTATGCCGCAAATGGACGGCATCGAGCTTGCGCAACATATTCAGAAAATGCCCAGACCTGCCCTGAGCCGGGCCGAAAGTGCTGTGATGGACAAGGACGAAGACACGGAGCCGAGCGCGCCGAAGTGGCCGCCGGTAATTATCTTTACCACGGCTTATGATGACTACGCGATCAAGGCGTTTGAGCTGCATGCTATTGATTATCTGCTCAAGCCGATACGTCTTGGGCGTCTGTTTGATGCGCTGACGCGCGCGCGCGCCGCTGTACCGATGCAGACTGAAGTGCTGCGCGATTTATTGCCTGAGCCGCGTAAATATCTTTCCATACATGAGCGCGGCAAAATTCATCTGGTGCCTGTCGAGCAGGTGCTGTTTTTACGTGCCGAATTGAAATACATCACGGTGCGCACGGCTGAGCGCGAATATTTGATCGAAGAATCATTGACCGCGCTGGAAAAGGAATTTGCCACTCGCTTCACACGCATCCATCGCAACTGTCTGGTGGCGAAGGAGGCGATTGTGGGATTTGAACGGGGCGATGATGAAGTGGAGAGCGGCTGGCAGGTAAAGCTGAAAGGGCTGGAAGAGATGCTGGCAATCAGCCGCAGACAGCAGCACATCGTCAAGGAATTCAGCTAGCGGTTGCAGGCCGCGTGTCTGGATAATTTCAATGTCCTGGAAATATGTAGTCGGCAAGCCTCTTTAATCGCCATAGTCGTTAGGCATAAATTAACAATCGAGCCAGCCTGAATTTTGCGTAAACAGGATGAAAAATATAGTCAGTTCGTGGTGGTCACGTTTCATGTCGTCAGCAGGGTGTGAAGGCGCTATGCCTGAAAATCAAAAAATGGCGCTGCGAAGAATTTATGCAAAATTCAGGATAAATAAGCTTCTCCTTAATCACTTCTCTCTTCACGTAAGCGATAATCCGGCTTGCGAATTTATTGGAGTTTTGCATGTGCGGCATTTGCGGTGAATTACGCTTCGATCAGATGGCACCCGACATGGAGGCGCTCAAGCGCATGACTGCGCGTCTGGCGCGGCGCGGGCCGGATCACGAGGGCTACTACAACGATGGCCCGCTGGCATTGGGCCACCGAAGATTGGCGGTCATCGACCTTTCCAGTCACGCAGACCAGCCCATGGTGGACGAAGACTTGCGTTTGGCACTGGTGTTCAACGGCACGATTTATAACTATAAAGAACTGCGCGCTGAATTGGTGGAGATGGGCTACGCGTTCTTTTCCGAGGGTGACACCGAGGTGATCCTTAAAGCGTATCACGCCTGGGGTGAGCAATGTGTACAGCGCTTTTACGGCATGTTCGCCTTCGTCATCTGGGATGTGCGTGACCAATCCCTGTTCCTTGCGCGCGACCGGCTGGGTATCAAACCGCTGTATCACACGCTGGATGGTGACCGGCTGCGTTTTGCCTCTACGCCGCAAGCCTTGCTGGCGGGCGGCGGGGTGGATACCCGTCTCGATTTGCTGGCGCTGCACCAGCATTTTACCCTGCACGGCGTGGTACCCGCCCCGCGTACGATACTTCAGGGAATAAAAAAATTGCCCCCTGCGCACACTTTGCGCTTTTCCGCTTCAGGCGAAGTGACGCAGCGTCGTTATTGGACGCTGGATGCGACCCGGCCCGAGCAAACACTTTCCGAGCAGGACTGGCTGGAAGCGACGCGCACGGTATTGCGGCGTGCGGTGGAACGCCATCGCCTGGCCTCCGATGTGCCAATAGGCGTGCTGCTTTCAGGCGGACTGGATTCTAGCCTGTTGGTGGCGCTGCTGGCCGAGCATACGGATGAATTAAACACGTTTTCCATAGGCTTCGAGCAAGTGGCGGATGAGCAGGCGGACGAGTTTGAATATTCTGATTTTGTGGCCAAACTTTTTAATACCCGACACCACAAATTTTCGGTGCCCAACGCAGAAATGCTTGGTCATTTGCCGGATGTGATCGCACAAATGTCCGAGCCGATGCCGAGTTACGATGTCGCCGCGTTTTATCTGCTGGGTGAGCAGGCGTCGCACGAGCTCAAAGTGGTGCTGGCGGGGCAGGGTGCGGACGAGGTGTTCGGCGGCTATTTCTGGTATCCGCGCATGGCGGCGGAAAGCGGCACACCCGTGGAGCGCTTTGCGCGTCACTATTTCGATCGCGATCATGCCGAGTATCTGGAAATGATGACGGAAGACTATGACATCCCGGACGTTACCACCGCATGGGTGGAAGAACAGTTGCAACAACCGGGTGCTGCTGAATTCCTCGATCAGGTATTGAGACTGGATATAACGCGCCTGATGGTGGACGACCCGGTGAAGCGCGTGGACAACATGACGATGGCCTGGGGGCTGGAGGCGCGCGTACCGTTTCTCGATCACGAGTTGGTGGAGTTGGCTGCGAAAATGCCGCCCGAGCTGAAGCTGAAGGAGGGCGGCAAATTTCCGATCAGGGCGGTGGCGCGCGGCCTTATTCCAGACACGGTGATAGATCGCCCCAAGGGCTATTTTCCAGTGCCTGCGCTGAAGTATCTGCGCGGCGATTTCCTCGAACGGATACGGGGCATCCTGAATTCAGAGGCTTGTATCAGGCGTGGCCTGTATCGACGCAGTTATGTGGAAAAATTGCTCGCCGCGCCCGAGGTGCATCTGACGCGTATTCAGGGCAGCAAGTTGTGGCATCTGGCCTTGCTGGAATGGTGGTTGCAGATCAATGTGGATACGATAAACAGTTAAGGAAACGCTGATTAAATCTGCTGTTCCTGACTGATGCTCATAGATGTAACGTTATCTGTATGATTTGCTGAGAATAAAATGATGAAAACCAGCTTTTTGAACGGGAATGTGCCGCGCAGAAGCGCATGACGCGGCGGGATCGTTTCTTGGCCGAACCGGAACTTGGCAGTTCGCGCGGGCTTAAATTCGCCGATTCCCTGATGCACGTCATGGGTGCTGCACGTATAATTCGGCCATTGTAAATTTGACTGGTTGTTTATCATGCTTTGGATCAAGGCTTTTCATATCATCATGGTGGTATCCTGGTTCGCCGGGTTGTTCTATCTGCCGCGCCTGTTCGTCAATCACGCGATGGCGACCGAGCCTGCCGAGATTGCACGGCTGAAGCTGATGGAAGGCAAGCTGTATCGCTTCGTCACGCCGATTGCCTGGCTGGCGATCGCAACAGGATTTTGGTTGTGGTCTTACGGCTTCAGCGGGGGATGGCTGCATGTCAAGGTGCTACTCGTGGCGCTGCTTTTCGCGTATCACTATTATTGCGGTGTGCTGGTCAAGCGTTTTGCCGCCGACGGGAACATCCGCAGCCATGTCTTTTACCGCTGGTTCAATGAAGTCCCCGTCATCATTCTGACCGCTGTGGTCATCCTCGTTACCGTAAAGCCTTTCTAACCATGACTGATTTTTTTGCTCCCTGCCCGCGCGGCCTCGAAACCGTACTGTATAACGACCTGGTTGAAATGGGTGCGCAGAACGTGCGCGCGACCGAAGGCGGCGTGCATTTTTCCGGCGACTGGGCGCTGTGTTATCGCGTCAATCTGGAAAGTCGGGTCGCCAGTCGCGTGTTGTGGCGCGTCAAGGAAGGCTGGTATCGCACCGAGCAGGATATTTACAAGGCGGTGTTCGATCTGCAATGGCAGCGCTGGTTTGATGTCACGCGCACCATACGGGTGAATACCACGGCAATACGTTGCGCGTTGAAGAGCCTGGAGTTCATCACCCTGCTGGTCAAGGATGCGGTGTGCGACCGTTTTCGCGCACATTGCGACGAGCGCCCCAGCGTGGACACCTTGACGCCTGACGTGCGCATTCATGTGTTCATCGAAGACGAAAAGCTGATGCTGTATCTGGATACCTCCGGCGATCCGTTGTTCAAGCGCGGCGTGCGCCAACACACCAATATCGCGCCGATCAGGGAGAATCTGGCGGCAGGCATCCTGCGGCTGTCCGGCTGGAAACCCGGCACACCCTTGCTCGATCCGATGTGCGGCAGCGGTACTTTTTTGATCGAAGCGGTGCAGATGGCGCTGAACATTCAGCCTGGCATTGCACGCGGTTTTGCCTTCGAGAAGCTGCTGAATTTCGATCAGCCTGTATGGCAGGCGATGAAAGACAAAGCGATCGCGGCGCAGTTGCCGCCTAAACCGCTGGAGATCTACGGCAGCGATCTGTACGGCGATGCGATGAAAACCGCCTGGCGCAATCTGCACGATGCCGGACTGTCGGAATGCGTGGAGCTCAATCAGGCGAATATTCTGGAAATCTCAGCTCCGGCAGATCACGGCATCATGGTGGCGAATCTGCCTTATGGTGAGCGCATGGGCGAGTTGGATGAGTTGGCGGAGTTGTATCCTAAACTGGGCGATGCGCTGAAGCGAAAATTCGGCGGCTGGACGGCCTATCTGTTCACGGCCGACAAAGCTATTTTGAAGCTGATGCGTTTGTCGCCCTCCAAACGCACCCCGCTGTTCAACGGCGCAATCGAATGCCGCTTGCTGGAATACAAGATCGTCTCCGGCAGCAATCGTCCGACCCGGTAACAGCACCAGGCGGCACGGAATTTTTCAGGTCATTTCGAGATGGCCGGTTCCGCTCATCACGTCGCGGTCCAGGGTGTGTTTGCCTTCCAGCTTGATTCTCAGGCGCAGATCATTCACTGAGTCGGCATTTTTCAGCGTTTCTTCATAGCTGATGGCCTCTTCCTCAAACAGATCGAACAGTGCCTGATCGAAGGTTTGCATGCCCAGTTCGCGTGATTTGGCCATCACCCCCTTGATCGCGTGTACCTCGCCCTTGAAAATCAGATCCGAGATGAGCGGAGAATTGAGCAATATTTCCATCGCGGCGGCGCGTCCGGCACCGTCTTTTTTGGGAATCAGGCGTTGTGAAATCAGGGCTTTGACGTTCAGCGACAAGTCCATCAGCAATTGTTCGCGCCGTTCTTCAGGGAAAAAGTTGATGATGCGGTCCAGTGCCTGATTGGCGCTGTTAGCATGCAGGGTGGCCATGCACAGGTGGCCTGTTTCGGCGAAGGCGACGGCATATTCCATGGTTTCCCGGTCGCGGATCTCCCCGATAAGAATCACGTCAGGCGCCTGGCGCAGGGTGTTTTTCAGTGCGGCCTGCCATGATTCGGTATCCACGCCGACTTCGCGATGCGTGACGATGCAGTGACCATGCTCATGCACGTATTCCACAGGATCCTCGATGGTGATGATATGGCCATAACTGTTCTGATTGCGGTGGCCGAGCATGGCTGCAAGCGTGGTGGATTTCCCCGAGCCGGTCGCGCCGACCAGTATCACCAGGCCGCGCTTGGTCATCACGATGTCCTTGAGTATCTCAGGCATACCCATTGCATCAAGGTCGGGGATTTTGGTGGTGATAGTACGCATGACCATGCCGACGTGTTGTTGCTGCATGAATACGTTGACGCGGAAGCGTCCGATACCATGCGGGCTGATTGCAAAATTGCATTCATGCGTGGCTTCAAACTCGGCGGTCTGGCGATCATTCATGATGCTGCGTGCCAGTTCACGGGTGTGCTGGTGAGAAAGCGGCTGGCTGGAAACCGGGGTCATCTTGCCGTCCACCTTGAAGGCGGGCGGAAAACCTGCGGTGATGAACAAATCCGATGCCTTCTTTGTGGCCATACCGCGCAACAAATTGTGTATCAGTTCGGTGGCTTGATCTCTTTCCATGCTAATACTCCAAAATGGGGTGACATACTAATAGCTAGCGACTAGCGACTAGCGACTAGCGACTAACGGCTGCTATCCCGGAAACGCGTCCTTGTTCATCGCCTTGCTGCGCGCTTCCGCCGGGGTGATCGCATTGCTTTTAACCAGATTGATCAGGCATTGATCCAGCGTCTGCATGCCCACGTTTTGTCCCGTCTGAATGGCGGAATACATTTGCGGGACTTTGGCTTCGCGGATCAGATTGCGGATGGCCGGGGTGCACATCATGATTTCATGCGCGGCCACACGACCGGTTCCGTCCTTGGTCTTGAGCAGTGCCTGGGAAATAACCGCACGCAGCGATTCTGACAGCATGGCACGCACCATTTCCTTTTCGTCAGCGGGGAACACGTCGATGATACGGTCTATGGTCTTGGCCGCTGAGCTGGTGTGCAGCGTGCCGAACACCAGATGGCCGGTTTCTGCTGCCGTCATCGCCAGGCGTATGGTTTCCAGGTCGCGCATTTCACCGACCAGAATCACGTCAGGGTCTTCGCGTAGCGCGGAACGCAGTGCTGCATTGAATGACAGGGTGTCGCGGCCGACTTCACGCTGGTTGATCAGACACTTCTTCGATTCATGCACGAATTCGATCGGGTCTTCTACCGTCAGAATATGACCGAGTTCTTTTTCGTTGATGTAGTTGACCATCGCCGCCAGCGTGGTGGATTTGCCGGAGCCGGTAGGGCCGGTCACCAGCACCAGGCCACGCGGAAAGCTGGAGATGTCAGTAAATATTTTGGGCGCTTTCAGGTCTTCCAGGGTGAGAACTTTAGAAGGAATGGTGCGCATGACCGCTGCTGCGCCGCGTTGCTGTACAAAAGCGTTAACGCGGAAACGGGCCAGATTGGGGATTTCAAAGGAAAAATCCACTTCCTTGTTTTCCTCATAGAACTTGCGCTGTCCGTCGTTCATGATGTCATAAATCATCGCGTGGACTTCTTTATGTTCCATCGCGGGCAGATTGATGCGGCGCATGTCGCCATGCACACGTATCATCGGCGGCAGGCCGGAGGAGAGGTGCAGGTCGGAAGCCTTGTTCTTGACGCCGAAGGCAAGCAGTTCTGTGATATCCATTATAATGTTCCAAGTTTGGTGTAGCGGCTGTCAGCCGCACGGTCAGGACTGGTGAAAGCGGGTAAGGGATTATGACAACAATAGCTTGCAACTTGCAAGCCGTGCGCACTGCAATGGCAGCAGCGGCTGTTTCGGCAGGTCGAACGGCGGGGGAAATCAAGTTGCTGGCCGTGAGCAAAAATTTTCCTGCGATGGCGCTGCGCGAGGCTTATCAGGCGGGTCAGTGTTGTTTCGCCGAAAGTTATCTGCAAGAGGCGCTGGGAAAAATAGCGGAGTTGCATGATTTGTCTGTCGAGTGGCATTTCATCGGGCCGATACAAGGCAACAAGACGCGTGCCATTGCGGAAAACTTTGCCTGGGTACACAGCGTGGACAGGTTGAAAATTGCCGAGCGATTGGCAGTGCAACGGCCTCAGCATTTGCCGCCGTTGCAAATGTGCCTGCAGGTTAATATCAGCGAGGAGGCCAGTAAAAGTGGCGTGTCGCCCGGTGAAACGGGTGATCTGGCGCAGGCGGTTGCCAGACTGCCTAATCTGACCTTGCGCGGCTTAATGGCGATTCCTGCGCCTGCTGATGCGGAGGACGAACAACGTGCTGCGTTTGCCAGGCTGCGCGGGCTGCAAGATCAGTTAAATAGTCAGGGATTACAACTGGACACCTTGTCGATGGGCATGTCGTATGATTTTCCCGCAGCCATCGCCGAAGGAGCCACCATCGTGCGTGTAGGGTCGGCCATTTTTGGTAACCGGATTTATCAGCAAGGAATAATATGAATATTTGTTTTATCGGCGGTGGCAACATGGCGACGGCCTTGATCGGCGGGTTGCTGGGGCATGGGTTTAGTGCGCAGCAGATCAGCGTGGTGGAAATCAATGCGGAAAATCGCCTGCGCCTGCAAAGCACTTTGTCGGTGCGTGCGGTAGAAAGTCTCGCAGAAGGCGTGACGGACAGCCAGGTCATCGTATTCGCAGTCAAGCCGCAGCAATTAAGGGTAGTCGCGCAACAGTTGGCTCCTTTGCTCAATGGACAACTGCTGATTTCCATCGCGGCAGGCATACGCGCCGTAGATCTGGCACGCTGGGCAGGTAGCCAGGCCGTGGTACGCGCGATGCCAAATACGCCGGCATTGATACAATGCGGCATGACCGGCCTGTATGCCATGTCCGCCGTGAGCAGCGCACAGCGTGAACAGGCGCAAACTATCCTGGCGGCCGTGGGCGAGACGCTGTGGTTGCAGGATGAGGCGATGGTGGATGCCGTAACGGCCATTTCCGGCAGCGGCCCGGCTTATGTGTTTTATCTGATTGAAGCGTTGCAACAGGCCGCTCTCAAGCTCGGTTTCAATGATGAAGAAGCACGGCGTCTGAGCGTGGTTACCTTTCTCGGCGGCAGCAAGTTGGCTGCAGCCAGTAGCGAGGATGTCGCTGCGCTGCGCGCGCGCGTAACCTCAAAAAACGGCACGACCGAACGCGCCTTGCTGAGTCTGGAAGAGAATCAGGTCGCGGCACATCTTGTGCAGGCGGCCCTGGCTGCCGAAGCGCGTTCGCGTGAGATGGGCGATGAATTGGGTAAATCATAATGTTAAACGAAGCGTTTTTATTCCTGCTGGACGTGGTGCTGCAATCTTTTGCAGCGATATTGCTGTTGCGTTTTCATCTGCAATGGTTGCGGGCACCGTTGCGCAATCCCGTCGGTGAATTCGTCATGGTGTTCACTGATTTCATCGTGCTGCGCGCGCGCCGCTTCGTTCCTTCTGCATGGGGGCTGGACAGCGCAACGCTGCTGCTCGCCTTGCTGACGGAAACGCTCTATCTGGCGGGTGTGATGTGGATACAGGGTTATTCAGGGCACGGTTTCCCCTTGGCGGGTTTGCTGATGCTGGCGGCAGTCAAGTTGGTCAAGATCAGCCTGTATTTGCTGATGGGAGCCGTGTTTGCTCAGGCCATTCTGTCATGGGTTAATCCCCATTCCTCGGTGGCTTCGGTGCTGGACGCGGTTACCGGAAGATTCATGCGGCCACTGCGCCGCATCGTGCCGATGCTGGGCAGCGTGGACTTGTCTCCCTTGCTGCTGTTCGTCATCTGCCAGCTTATTATGATCGTGCCGGTCGGTATGCTGGAGCGTATTGCAGTCGGATTTTTTTGATGGCTGACTGGTTTCGCCGCAACGGTGCAGTCATCACGCTGACCTTGCATGTCCAGCCGGGCGCGAAACGCTGTGAGCTGGTCGGATTACACGGTGATGCGCTTAAAATCCGTCTGGCCGCTCCGCCGGTCGAGGGGCGCGCCAACGACGCATTGCTTGGATTCCTTGGAAAGTTATTTGATGTGCCGCTTCGGCAGGTTGAACTCCGGCAGGGCGGGCAATCGCGCCACAAAGTGGTCGCCATCACCGGCAGCAAGGTGACGCCGGAAAGCCTGTTAAATCAATAATAATCAGTCGCAGCATGATCCTTAAAACAGGTGCGCCAGCACAAACTGGCAAGTGATAGTTTTTAGCTCGGATGTAATGTAATGAAATCCGGGACTGTATTTAACGTATCCTCCCGGATTCCACTTCGTTTCATCCGGGCTACGCTGGCTACGTGATTGTGGTCTGTTATTCACTTGATTCAAAAAATAGCCGCCCTCTGCGCCAGGCGCGGGGCGGCTGAAGTACGGTGTGTTGCCACACCGCAAATTAGTCACTTACAGGTTTAATGATGTCAAAACGTGACAAGTTTGCTTCCGGCTTGTCCGGCTTAGGGCTTACTTGATTTCGGACAGCAGCTTGGGAGAAGTCACCAGCTTGCGCACGCCATGAGCATGGTCTTCCTCAAACACGTTTTTCTCGCACCACTTCCCGACTGTGTTGATGTTAACCTTGGCACACTGCGGACGGACGCTCCAGGTAACCTGCAGCGGAGAGCAGGCCTGTTCCGTGTATTTCGGACCGGTAGTCGAACCCGTGAACTCGACCGGCTTGCCGGTATTGCCCGGCAGCGCCTTCGCCTGATGGAAGCCGTTGACCATCTGGCCGTCGTAGCTCAGGGTGTTGAAGTCGAGTGCATTGGCATCATTCACCAGAGTGAAAACCTGAGTCTCTACGCGCAGGTCCGGGTTGGCGCAGGAAGCGGACAGGCATGAACCCAGGCCCTTACCCGGCTTGACGTCGCAAGAAGAATGCACCCAATGTACTTCTATGGTGTCACCCGCCTTCAGTTCGCCGTGTTCGCTCTTGCAAATCGGCGCTACGGTCGGCGCCAGTTCGGCTGCGCTCAGATGTTTGCTCATGTTGCACTGGTAGCCGCCCTCCGCGCCATGCTCGCCTTCCGCATGAATGGAGAAATCCTTGGCCTTGTGCTCGGCGTTCACGTGGAAATGAATGTTGCACAAATTCATTTTCTTGTAGTCGGGTGCCATCGAAAAGCTGCGCTTGTTGTCGCCCTTGCGGCTGTCGATGTCGCGCGGAGTTTGCGGGCCAAAGCCTGTGCACGTTTCTGCGCTTGCTGCTGATGCATGTTCGGCATGGCCGTGGTCGCCGGCAAAGGCCGCAGTAGCAAGAGCCGCCGCAGTGATGGCAACCAGCAGTTGTTTCTTATACATATTTTCTCCCTGTTAGAACGGTTATTGTTTTTCGCGCGATTAAAAATACGCGCATAGTCTGGCAGACTACCCCGCACAACGCGTCAACCTTACATCAGGATGACATCGTATTGTTCCTGGTTGTATTGCGTCTCTACCAGCATCGAAATAGGCTTGCCGATGAAGTCGGAAAGTCCCGCCAAAGCTTGTGATTCCTCTTCCAGGAATAAATCGATGACTTGCTGGGAGGCCAGGATGCGATACTCGCGCGCATCGAACTGGCGCGCCTCGCGGACAATTTCGCGCAATATTTCGTAACATACGGTCTGTGCGGTTTTCACTTCGCCGCGTCCCTTGCAAGTCGGGCAGGGTTCGCACAGCACATGCGCCAGGCTCTCGCGGGTGCGTTTGCGCGTCATTTCCACCAGACCTAAAGAAGAAAAACTATTGACGCTGATACGGGTGTGGTCGCGCGCCAGCGCCTTTTTGAATTCTTCCAGCACGGCATCGCGATGCTCCAGATTGTCCATGTCGATGAAGTCGCAGATGATGATGCCGCCCAGATTACGCAAACGCAGTTGCCGTGCAATGACCTGAGTGGCTTCCAGATTGGTCTTGAAGATGGTGTCGTCAAAATTGCGCAGGCCGACAAATCCGCCTGTATTGACGTCCACGGTAGTCAAGGCCTCAGTCTGGTCTATGATCAGATAACCGCCAGACTTCAGATCCACGCGTTTTGACAAGGCACGTTCGATTTCTTCCTCGATGTTGTGCATGTCGAACAGCGGGCGCACACCGGGGTAATGCTCGAGCAGATCCGCCGCTTCCGCGTTGTAATTTTGTGCAAATTCCAGCATCTTGCTGTGGGTGCTGCGCGAGTCTACCAATATTCGCGCAGTGTCCTGACCGACGAAATCGCGTAATACCCGCAAGCCGATATCCAACTCCTGATATAGCACTTGTGGTGCGCTGGCCGTCAACGCAGCGGTTTGCAGATGGCCCCAGAGTTTGTCGAGGTAGGTGATGTCAATGGCAAAATGTGCATCGTCTTTTGCTTCTGCCACCGTGCGGATGATATAACCCCCCTGGTGATCGGGGGGCAGAATGGCTTGCAGTTTTGCGCGCAACGCATCTCGTTGCTCCGTGCCTTCGATGCGTTGCGATACGCCGATGCGCGTTTCCTGCGGCAGGAACACCAGCAGACGCCCGGCGAAACTGAGTTGCGTGGTCAGCCGTGCGCCTTTGCTGCCGATGGGCTCCTTGATGACTTGCACCAACAGGGATTGACCCTCAAACAGGATTTTCTCTATGGGTTTGGCGTCGTCGCCGTTATTACTGTTTTCCCAGATGTCCGCCACATGCAGGAATGCCGAACGTTCCAGCCCGATGTCGATAAAAGCGGATTGCATGCCGGGCAGTACGCGCTTGACGCGGCCGAGATAGACATTGCCGGCGATGCCGCGATTGCTGCTGCGTTCGATGTGCAATTCCTGCACCACGCCCAATTCCATCACCGCGACGCGTATTTCCTGCGGGGTGACATTGATTAGTATTTCTTCGCTCATGGAGTGGGGTAATTAAAATGTTGCAGGAGTTGAGTGGTTTCAAATAACGGCAAGCCCATTACGCCGGAATAACTGCCCACGAGGTGTTCAATGAATGCGCCGGCATGACCCTGAATGGCGTAGCCGCCAGCTTTGTCGGCATATTCGCGAGTTTGCAGATAGCGCTTGATGCGTTCTTCTTCGAGCCGGGCGAAGCGTACCGTGGAGATGGAGAGTCGCACTTCAACATGCTCGCCTGCGGCGATAGCGACTGCGGTTAGTACCTGATGTTCACGTCCTGAAAGCGTGCGCAGCATCACAGCGGCCTGTTCTGCACTGTCCGGTTTGCCAAAAATCTGACCGTCCAGCGTGACCGTGGTGTCGGCGGCCAATACCGGGAACAGCGGCAAATTGCGAAATTGCAGGGCAGCAAAACCGGCAACTGCTTTTTCCTGACAGACGCGTTGCACATAGACCTCAGGTGATTCGTCGGGGTGTGGCGTCTCGTCCACGTCAACGGGACGCTTTGAATCGGAGCGCAACAGTAGGGTCTCGAAGCGGATGCCAATCTGGTTGAGCAATTCGCGGCGGCGCGGGCTTTGCGAAGCGAGGTAGATACGTGGTTGCATGATGCTCATTTTAAAATCTCGTAAGTGGTAAGTGGATCTGCGCTGCGCGCCTCAGTGGTGAGTAGGGACAATCACTACCCACTTACCACTCCCTACTCTCTATGGTAAGGGTGATTGTGCATCAGGCTGTGGGCGCGATACAACTGTTCGGCGAGCAACACACGCACGAAGGCATGCGGCAGGGTGAATGCGGACAGGGCCATCAGTTGTTGTGCCGTTTGTTTTACCGAATCATGCAGGCCATCCGCGCCGCCGATGATAAACGCAACATCGCGTCCCTCACCCATCCAGTCTTTCATCTGTGCGGCGAGCTGTTTTGTGGTGGGTTGTGCGCCGTGTTCATCCAGCGCAATGCGGCGGCAGGTTTGCGGCAGCGCATGCAGAATGCGCTGTGCTTCGGCTTCCATGATTTGCAGCGTGGTTTTACCCGTGGTGCGCGGCTCCGGCCTGATTTCCAGTAGTTCGATTCTGGCCTCGCGCGGCATGCGCTTGGTGTATTCGTTGTAGCCTGTCGTGATCCAGTCGGGCATTTTGTGCCCGACCGATACGATGAGCAGCTTCATGTTATTCGGGTGCTGGAGCCAGTTTGGGGCGCGCTGCCTGTGCCTTGCTCCACAGTTCTTCGAGGTTGTAATAGCTGCGGGTAGCCGGTTGCATGATGTGTACCAGCACTTCACCCAAATCAACCAGTATCCATTCGCCGCTTTCTTCGCCTTCGCGGCCAAAAACTTCTTCGCCTTGCTCTTTGAGCTTGACGACCACGTTGTCAGCCAGCGCCTTGGTCTGGCGGGTGGAGGTAGCGGAGGCGATAATCATGCGATCAAACAGCGAGCTGAGTTTGCTGGTGTCGATTACCGTGATGTCGGTGGCTTTGATGTCTTCCAGGGCGGCGACAACAGCTTTGGTTTTTTCTTCAGTAGTTAGCATGGGGCGTATAAGTGATGTTGATAAATGTAATTAGCGACTGCGCTGGGCAGTAGATAGCGTATGGTGCGATTTTCTGCCACTCGGCTGCGGATCAGCGTAGCAGATATTTCCAGCTTGGGTATCGCCAGTTCGGCAATACCTCCGGCGGGGCGTTGCGATAAAAAATCCACATTGCACAGACGTTGCTGATAGTGCTTGCGCAATTCCGGCATCGCGCTGTGGATGCGTTTCTCCAGCGTGAAGCCGGGACGATAACCCACCACGATATGCGCCAGGTCGAGTATTTCTTGCCACTCGTGCCAGGTGTGCAATTGCAAAAAGGCATCGCCACCCATCAGCAGGCACAGCGGCTGGGCTTCGCCCAGTTCGGTACGCAATTCCCGCAGGGTGTGTACCGTATAGCACTTGGTTGCCCGCTTAACTTCGCGGTCATCCAGCACAAAAGCCGGTTGATCGGCGATTGCAAGTTTAACCATCTCGCTGCGGTGCAGTGCTGATACCTGCGGTGCATCGCGATGTGGCGGATTGCCGGTCGGGATGAAACGGATCTGCTGCAATCCGGCCAGCTCCCTCATTTCCTCGGCGAGCCGCAAATGACCATAATGAATAGGGTCAAATGTGCCGCCGAGGATGCCGATCGGTTTCAATTAACGTGCAACTCGCGCAAGCGTTCGTTTGTTCCCTCTCCCTTTGGGATAACCAGCGACTTGCCAGCTTGCTGGCTTAGTCGATTGGCTAGCTGTTTTACCAGAGGGTTTGGGTGAGGGAACGTGCATGGTAGTTTCATTATCAAGGTTGTTCACTTGTTCATGCACGTTACAGGGCCAACCGGCGTATATCGGACAACACCTGCGCCAGATAGGCGGTAAAACGTGCTGCAGCCGCGCCGTCAATCACGCGATGGTCATAGGACACCGACAAGGGTAGCATCAGGCGCGGCACAAAACCCCCATCCTGATACACCGGCTTCATGCAGGAACGCGACACGCCCAGAATGGCGACTTCAGGTGCGTTGATGATCGGCGTAAACGCCGTGCCGCCGATGCCGCCGAGGCTGGAAATGGTGAAACAGCCGCCCTGCATATCGTTCGCCGTGATTTTCTTGTCGCGCGCTTTTGCACTTATTTCGGCCAGTTCGGTCGCCAGTTGCACGATGCCCTTCTTGTCCACATCGCGCAGCACCGGAACCATCAGGCCATCCGGCGTATCCACCGCCAC
>JAUSLX010000158.1 GCA_030645775.1 Gallionella sp.
GGGATTTATCCCGACGTTTTTGCTTCATTCAACACGTCTTGTCGGGATAATGCCGCAAGGGCATTTCCACGGAATATAAGCGATGAAACCACTTTATTCCTGAATAAAATCCCGACCTACGAAAAACACAAATCTTGTCATATTTTGACATCCGCGCATTAAACTAAGTGACTACAAGCTCAGTTCAATCCGCATCAATGATTGCAAGCGCATAGCGCTTAGTAAGAATTGAGCAGTTCCATCAAATTACGCAGATTTTCAAACAGTTACGAGTGTTAGCGCTTTCACCTGATGGGTTGCAATAAGTTATTTGTAAGCCTTTGTTTAATCAGTTTTAATCTGTGCAATCTGCGGACAACTTCTTTTTCTAGGATTATCAATCTTCTTTACAACAGTCGATCATTTTCCTGCAGACATCCGCTGTTCAGAAACCAGCAAACCATTCAACAGGAAAATCGCCAGGCTACCCCATTTTCCTGACTCCCGCGCGTGCGTGGCTTGCACTATCTTTTCAACTTTTAATAAAAATATTTGCCGAGTGAAAGAACTGTGCTACGATTCGCGCAGTTTTTTTGATGTGTTTAATTCATATCTCTTGGGAGGAGAAAAAATGGCAATTATCGCTACCGTAGCATCCGTAGGCACCGCGATCCTGGCAACCGGTTTTGCAGTCTGGATGATTATGCAACTGTTCAGCAAAAACTAAGCTGCAAACTAATCAAGCAAAATAAAAAACCAGCCCAGGCTGGTTTTTTATTTTGTGCTGCTTACGTAAAACTTTAATTTGGTGGTGATAGGTGGATTTGAACCACCGACCCCAGCGTTATGAGTGCTGTGCTCTAACCAACTGAGCTATATCACCGATGAGGGCGGCATTGTCCAGATTTAACCCCGTTGTGTCAATGGCAAGAAACACGCTTTAATTCACTCTCCGGAAAATCTTTCTGCAAACCAGCCAATTTCCCGCTCATATCCGCGTCCAGACCGTTGATTATCAATACCGTTGCCTTGTTCTTTCCGGCACGCTCACCCATTTGTGCAGTACGCACGTCTTTGGCGCGTAAGCCATCCAGGAACTTTTGTGCCGATTCACGCGTTTTAAACAGGCCCAGGGAAATTGCGTTCAACCATACACCCGGCTCCTGCACCACAAAATAGTCTGTCACGCCGCGCGCCTTGAGCTGGGCAAGCTTCCGGCCAATATCTGCTTTGTCTTGGAGGGGCGCGATATACACCCAGTAACCAACGCTGCGGTCGATTTCCCGCGAACTCAATTTTCCACCAGGTGGCATTTTTTTCAGGGCGCTCATGGCTGCGTCCAGTTCTTTGCCTGAGAAATCACCCCATTCAAAACAACTGTCTGCTTCAACCGTTGCCGGCACTGACGACGCCGCCGATTCGGGCGGTGCAGAAGGCACCCCGTCCAGCAGAATAATTTTTTCTGCATTCATGGCTTGCGACGATTGTACGGGCGGGGTCTCGGCGAACAGCCCAGATTTCATCACTGCAAAGAAAATCACATTGATGGCGAGTAACACCCAGACTATCGTTTTTATGCTTTTTGTCATGCTTTATTCGTTTTCTGTGCGATTAACAACAATCCCTGCAGCACCGGATTATCCATCATCTGCACGGGTAAATGTAGATAGGGTTGCAACAGGCCCGCCGCCCCCCCGCCCAACAACACAGGCGCAGCCACATCACCCAGCAGGGCGTGTTGCCGCTGTATGGCACCGCAACTGGCCTGTATCGCACCGCTGAACAGCGCATCGGCCGTATTGCACGGAAAGCCCGTATAGCGCCCGCCAACTGCCTGCAAACCGGCTGTTGCGACCGTCAGACTGCGCTGCATCAGCTCTATCCCCGGCAGTATCAATCCGCCCAGAAATTCACCGCGTCCGGACAGCGCATCAATGGTGGTCGCCGTACCGCTGTTGACCACCAGACACGCGCGCGCCACTTGATGCCAGGCGGCGATCAGCGCAGCCCATCGGTCACTGCCCAGTTGCGCAGCCAACGCATAACCGTTACTCACCCCGCATTGCGCCAGCTGCGAGGCAATGAAGTGCGGCTGCCAGTGGCGTGCAGCACAGGCAGCCGCGATCTGCCGTCCGACCTCCGCACCGGCCACGTTGCTCACCCAGACTTGCTCCACCCCGTTATAGCACGGGGCATCGAAGCGCAATTCAGCGCTGCTCGGCAGAGTGAGCACGGGCAGCCACTGCCCGTCTTCAACCAGAGCATATTTGATGCGCGTATTGCCTGCATCGATCAACAATCGCTTCACTGTCGCACCCCCACTTCACCGGAACTAAACTGTCTGATCCCCTGCTCCGTCTCCAGCAACAATTCCCCACCCTCGCTGACGCCGCGCGCAATACCAGCAATGCGTGCACCATCAGGCATTTGCAGCTCAACGGGCAAATCCTGCTGCACATGATGGCGCTCCCATTCGGTGCGCAGCACAGCAAATCCGCTGCATGCAAATTTATCCAGCACCACAGCCAATTCCTGCAACAGCGCCGCCAGCAGCGGATTGCGGTCAGGCGGCACGACGCACACCTGATCGATCGCAGCGGCAGGCTGGGCAATTGCCCGCTCTATCACCAGCGGCAGACTGCAATTGATGCCGATGCCTATCACTACCGCGCTCGGGCCATACATGTCGCCCTGCGCCTCGATCAGCACGCCGCCCAGCTTGCCATGCGGCGCGAGTATGTCATTCGGCCACTTCACCCCCACACCGACCGCGTCAAATCGCTTCAGCGCACGCAATATAGCGACACCCACCCCCAGACTCAAGCCGGACAACGCGTTCAGGCCGCAATCGAAACGCCACAACAGTGAAAAAGTCAGCGCATTGCCCAGACCGGAATGCCAGACGCGCCCGATGCGCCCGCGCCCTGCGGTCTGCAATTCAACCGCCAGCACGCTACCGGAAAGCGCACCCTGAGTGGCACGGCGCAGCAGCTCGGTATTGCTGGAAGTCGCCTGCTGCAACACCTCGACCCGAAAACGCGGCGCGTCCTCACCCAAGTGGCGAGTGATTTCACCCCCTTCCAGACATTGCCAGGGCTGAGCCAGCCGGTAACCCCGCCCGCGTATGCGTTGCAGCGCCACCCCCTCATCCGCCACCGACGCCAACGCGTTGAACACCGTCGCGCGCGACACGCCCAGCTGTCGGCCCAATGCCTCACCGGAATGAAATCCGCCATCTGCCAGCAGGCGCAACAATTGCCAGGTGCGCGTATTCATTCAATAACTCCAGTCTTCATGCCCCAGCGCGGAGCGATTCAGTTCTTCCTGGTGCAGCCGCCACTGTGGCATAAACCTGCTCATCAGCTCGGTGAAGCGGTCGTTGTGATACCGTTCCAGCAGGTGCACCATCTCGTGCACGACGATATATTCAAGGCACTGCGCTGATTTCTTGGCGAGCTCCAGATTCAGCCAGATGCGTCCCGCCGCTATGTTGCAGGTTCCCCACTTGGTTTTCATCTTCTTGACCTGCCAATCCGCGACTGTCACGCCGATGACGGTTTGCCAGTGTGCTACCAGCGGCGGAATCAACTCCTTGAGTTGCTGGCGATACCATTCCAGCAATACCTTCTCGCGCTGCTCACGGTCGCTGCCTACCCGCACATACAGGTCGAGGGCGGATTTATTTCGAATGGCGACCCGCGCTGAACCGCTGTGGTAAATCACGTTCAGGCGATAACGGCTACCCTGAAAATAATGACTCTCCCCGGACACAAACTCCCGCACCGACTGCCGCGCCTGACTGGTGAACTTGCTCTTCTGCCGCTTAATCCACGACAGTTTGGAAATGACCGCCAACCGTACCGCCTCGTCGCTTACCAGCAGCGGAGCCGCAACACGTACCCTGCCCAATGGTGGATAGACGGCCAGATGCAGGTTTTTGATGTCCTTACGAACTACATCCACCGCCAGCCCGCTTACCTTGATTTGATGTAATAAAATCGTCATCCTACAACCCCGAATGGTAGGGTGGATAAGCAAAGCGCATCCA
>JAUSLX010000163.1 GCA_030645775.1 Gallionella sp.
TAGGTCGGGATTTATCCCGACGTTTTTGCTTCATTCAACACGTCTTGTCGGGATAATGCCGCAAGATCGCAAGGGTCTTCCCACGGAATATAAGGCGATAAATCGCCTATTCCTGAATGAGGGGCATTTCCACGGAATATAAGCGATGAAACCACTTTATTCCTGAATAAAAACCCGACCTACGAAAAACACAAATCTTGTCACGTTTTGACATCATTAAACCTGTAAGTGACTAACTTTTCCCTTCAGGAAGAATTATGAGTCATCGCCATCGTCTTCCGCCATTTATCGGCGGGGTATATGATGCCGGTCAATGGCACGCCTAGCTGCAATCAGAAAGCCCAACACCAGGAATCCTCCGTGACAAAATCATCAGAAAAACCGCTTTACGGTCGGGAATACTGATTCATTCCTGAAGGAAAATCCCAACCGCAGGCGTGCCACGGCAAGCATAGATAAATAGATATATCTATATCTATCGACTCCGTTTAAAATTATCAGTAGTCCGAATCTGAGTGTATTTCCCTGATTCCTTATGCACAGAACACCTTACTGGTCGGATTCCCTGCAGAAACTTGACGAGCAGGTAAAACAGCCTCCCCTCACAAAACCACAATCGCTTGTGGCGGGTGAGCAGCTGTTGTCGGAAAACGCGCAACATAAACTCCACTCACCGGTAGAACCACGACAGGTAGGCAACGATCGGAACAATGGCAGGAGAAATGCCGGGCGACGCAACAACTCAATATCACCAAATGATTTAGCCGCTCGTTCCATAGCGAATAAAAGAACGCAAATCGGGTTGAACCACACTCCGATAGCCAACCCGCCCACGCCCGAAACACCCTCGTTAACAAATTACCTGAACCATCTTGGTGAGCAGGCAGGTGCAGAGCATCAAAGCCAGAAATGCGACACGCACGGAGAACCGCAGACGGCAGGCAGCGATCGAAACGAAGACAGTGCGTATGCCGGGCGACGCTCGACATCACCAAATGATTCAGTCCGTCGTTCCATAGTGAATAGAAGAACACCAACCGGGCTGCACCACGCTCCGATAGCCAAGCCACCCACGCCAGAAACGCCCTCATTGAAAAATTACCTGAGCCGTCTGGGTGAGCGGAGAGGGGCGGAGTATGCAAACCAGGAACACGACACACCCGAAGAACTGCCGGTGGCAGGCAGCGATCGAAACGAAGGCAGTGCGTATGCCGGGCAACCCTCAATATCGCCAGATGATGCAGCCAGTCACCGCACCGACAACAGACGAACAGGCTCTGAAGCTGTGCAGCCTGTCTCTCACCCAGGAAAACCCTATTGGATGGCTTGGCTAAGCTGGTTTGTAGCGCATATCAAACGGCCGGATACATCACTACAACTATCCGGCAC
Source organism: Gallionella sp. (assembly GCA_030645775.1). Taxonomy (GTDB): domain Bacteria; phylum Pseudomonadota; class Gammaproteobacteria; order Burkholderiales; family Gallionellaceae; genus Gallionella. The sequence goes on from JAUSLX010000163.1 coordinate 1,390, forward strand.
GCAAGCCCACCCGATTGAAACGAATGCGTCCTCCCATACCGGAATTTCGCTGGGAATATGGGGCTACTATTTCGCCGTAAAACTAGCCCTGCTCTGGATGAATCTTATTTCCTTTCATCCGTTGGAAAACCTGGCTCTTGCCGTATTCATTTTATTTTCCAGTGCCAGCCCGTTCCTGCACCGGATTAAAAATACCCTCATTTTTGTGTCCGCCCTGGCATTGTTTTACTACGACACATGGTTGCCGCCTATCGCCAGAATTATTTCACGCGCACCCTCCCTGTCTGATTTCAAACTTGTTTACCTTATTGAATTAACAACACGTTTCATCAGCCTTCCGGTGATCGCCATCCTGCTCGGCGTCTGCCTGGTGTATTGGATAGTGTCACATCGCTTGCGGAGTGGCGCATTGATCATCGCCTGCCTCGCCGCTTTATCCCTGTTCGAGTATCCCATCCCCAATTGGATTACGAGCCCGTCTAACACCGCAGAACAAACCGCGCAAACCGCTTCATCAGGCAACTCCAGGCCGGATATGAATAAGGTCGAACAAACTTTTTATGACAATGAAGCGCAACGAGCCGTTTTGTTACCCATACCGCAGGAAGATGCCGCTCCGTTCGATGTGCTTTTTATTCAGGTTTGTTCACTCTCTTGGGACGATCTGCATTACGCGGGTCTGGATCAACATCCGTTGTGGCAGCGTTTTGATATATTGCTGACAAAGTTCAATTCAGCTGCGTCTTACAGCGGACCCGCCGCCATACGTTTGTTGCGCGCCACATGTGGACAGCCCAAACACAGCAGCATGTATTCGACAGCCTATGATAATTGCTATTTGATGAACAGCCTGAGCAACAGCGGTTTCGAGACGACTTTTGCCATGAACCATGATGGCAAGTTTGATGATTTATTGGGGCAGATAAAATCGTACGGGCAGGTGACCGCGCCACCCTTGCCGCTGAACGGCCTTACTATTACCCAGCGCTCATTCAACAACTCGCCCGTTTACGACGATTTAATGGTACTCAATCGCTGGCGGGAAACCCGGCAAAAATCCGCCAGTTCGCGTGTCGCGCTTTATTACCACACTGGCAGCTTGCATGACGGCAACTTCTTGCTGGGCAAGGAGTCATTGCCGAATACCTTGCAAACTTACCAGCAGCGCCTGCGCACATTTCTGGACGAAATGGAAACATTCCTGCAAGTTCTGGAAGAATCTGACAGGCATACGGTGGTTGTAATGGTTCCGGAGCACGGAGGGGCCGTACGGGGTGATAGCCGGCAAATATCCGGACTGCGTGAAATACCTACACCTGCCATTACGCTGGTGCCCGTTGGCATCAAGGTCATAGGCGGGAATACACAGCGTGCAGGCGACGCACTGTTGATTGACCAGGCGACCAGCTATCTGGCGATTTCGCATATCGTGGCACGCATGCTGGAAAATTCACCCTTTACCAAAAACACATTCGCCCCATCCGACTATGTTGCGAATTTACCGTCCACCCAGTTTGTCGCGCAAACCGAAAATACCACGGTGATCGAAGAAAGTGGCCGCTTTTATTTGAAAATCGGCTCATCTGGCTGGGAGGATTACACCGAATTCAATATTTCAAGCGGGCGTTGATATAGGTCTTTCTATATAATTCGCCATACGTTATTCTTAGTCCGATACTGACAGCATCTGCTTGTTTTCCTATGCATAAAACCCCCTCATGGTCGAATTACCTGAACAAACTGGGCGAGCAGGTCAAGCAACCACACCCCGCAGAACGGCAATCGCCTGATGCGGATGAGCAGTTGTTTTCAAAAGACCGGGAGCATAAACCGGAACTGCGACAGGCAGGCATAGCCCGGAACAATGACAGCGTGAATGTCAGGCGGCGCAAGAACGCGATATCGCCCAACGAACCCACCCTCCCCATCGGCAACAGAAGAACGCGAGCCGAGCAGCGCCATGATCCGTTAGCCCATACCTCCCCGCTACCCGAAACCCCTTCCTGGGCAAATTATCTGAACAAACTGGGTGAACAAGCGTTGTCAGAGCATGAGGGCGAGAACCAGAATCTCAGCGCGCCCGTCAAATCACAACCAGCTGGCATGGCTCAGAACCATGACAGGGTGAATACCGCACAACCCAGGAATGCGATCTCGCCCAATGAAGCGCCCCTCCCCATCGGCAACAGAAGAACGCATGCCGAGCAGCGCCGCGACCTGAGCGCGCAGCCTGCATTTGAGCACAAACCCTACTGGGCGGTCTGCCTGAACTGGTTTTGGCTGCATATCAAACGACCAGTGACATCACGACAACTCTCCGGCACAGGGGCCCATACGCTAGAAACAAACGGGCATGGGAAAGTGACCACCCCTGATAATGAAACCCGCCATGCCCGTTCCCTCACCCCCGTCCCCCCTCTCCCAAAGGGCGAGGAGTACGGTTCGTCGCTGCGCGAGCTTCACGTTAATGCAGCCTTCCATACCAGAATTTCACTGGGAATATGGGGCTACTATTTCAGCGTTAAACTGGCCCTGTTCTGGATGGATTTAATCCCTTTTCATCCGCTGGAAAATCTGGCTCTTGCGCTGTTCATTTTATTCTCCAGCAGCAGCCAGTTTCTTCAACGGACTAAAAACACCCTCATTTTCGTAGCTGCCCTGACCCTGCTCTACTATGACACATGGCTGCCACCCATCAGCAGTGTAGTGTCACAGGCATCCTCCCTGTACGATTTCAAATTTAGTTATCTTGTTGAATTAATATCACGTTTCATTAGTCTGCCCGTCATTGCCGTCCTGCTCACCGTCTGCCTGTCGTATTGGATAGTATCGTATCGCTTGCGGGTTGGCGCACTGGTCATCTCCTGCCTTGCGGCTTTGTACCTGTTCGAATATCCCGTCCCCAATCTGGTTTCAGAACCCGCACGCAGCGTCGAACAAAGTACCGCGGCTTACTCGCTCAAACCGGATATGGACAAGGTCGAACAAACATTTTTTGAGAACGAAGCGCAACGTTCCATCTGGTTGCCCATTCCCCAGGCCGATGCCGTTCCGTTCGATGTACTTTTTATTCAGGTTTGTTCACTCTCATGGGACGATGTACGTTACGCGGATCTGGATCAACATCCCTTGTGGCGGCGTTTCGATATCTTGCTGACGAAATTCAACTCGGCCACGTCTTACAGCGGGCCAGCCGCCATACGTTTATTGCGCGCCCCGTGTGGACAGCCGAAACACACCAGCATGTATTTGCCAGCCGATGACAATTGCTATTTGATGGACAACCTGAGCAATAGCGGTTTTGAAACGAACTTTGCCTTGAATCATACTGGAAGGTTCGATGACTTCCTGGGGACAGTCAAGGCACACGGGCATTTGACAGTGGCACCCATGACGCTGAACGGCCTAGATGTTGCCCAACGTGCCTTTGATGATGCGCCCGTTTATGATGATCTGAAGGTGCTTAATCGCTGGCTGGAAACCCGGCAAAAATCCGCCAGTTCGCGTGTCGCGCTTTTTTACAATACGGTGAGTCTGCATGATGGCAATCATTTGCTGGGCACTGAGTCCTTGCAAGACACCTCGCCAAACACCTTGCAAACATACCGGAATCGGCTGCGCACGTTTCTGGACGAAATGGAACAATTCATGCAAAGCCTGGAAAAATCCGGCAGACGTGCGCTTATCGTCATGGTTCCGGAGCATGGGGGTGCCATACGGGGCGATTCCAGACAAATATCAGGATTACGTGAAATTCCCACACCTGCCATTACCCTGGTGCCCGTAGGCATCAAAGTCATAGGCGGAAATATACAGCGTGCAGGCGAAACGCTGTTGATTGACCAGGCGACCAGCTATCTGGCAATTTCGCATATCGTGGCACGCATGCTGGAAGATTCACCTTTTAGCAGAGACACCTTCGCTCCGTCCGCTTATGTCGCGGATTTGCCGACCACCCAATTTGTCGCGCAAACCCAAAGTGCCACGGTGATCGAGGAAAGCGGCCGGCTGTACTTGAAACAGGGCTCATCTGGCTGGGAGGATTACACCGAACCCGACACTTCAGTCGACCGTTGATACTGATACAGTCACCGGATACCGTTTAACCTCAAAAAGCAGTTTCACGCGGATAACCAGCGACTTGCCAGCTCTTGTACCCTTTAGGGTGTGCTGGCTTATAAGTAGTGACTTTGCAATCGTTTTTTTGATTGCTTAGTCAATACTTAGTAGTTCTATCAGTCGAATGGCTATCAATGATGGCATGGGCTTCAGCCCTTAGCCAGAATGGAGTAGTTTTATCAGTTGCTTCATCAGACGCGGAGAACGCAGAGTAAAATCAACGCATTACCTAAGCCGGACAAGCCGGAACCAAACTTGTCACGTTTTGACATCGCGCATTAAACCTGTAAGCGACTAAAACTGCTCTTCACCAAATGGCTGACGCTAAAATCATTGTCATCTTTTTGAATTTTTTGCGAGCATCCGCTATGCGGATTGCCTGCCTACCCCGTTTCGTGCCTTCCGCGGCAACTGCGGTTTTTAGGTTCAATCACGTTTGCATACTTTCGCAGCAAGCAACTCACCCGCACCTCACGCCGCTCAGGCATTCGAGAATACGTTCCGGGAAAAACTCAAACCCAAAACAGACCAGCCGTTAACGCCTGGTTTTCTTCGATTTTGATGTCGTGCTTTTCCATAGTGGAGGGGGTTCCGGCTGACGGGTCTGGTTATAACTGACCGCCAGTTCCGCCGCAACCTGTCGCAACAGCAACTCGGCTTCGGCATTATTGCCCTGTCTGACCAGCGCATCGGCACGGTCAATTTGCACATGGGCCCAGGCCATTTTTTGCAATTTCCCCATCTCGGTCGTGCGAGAAACTGGCGAAATTTTGTCCAGCGTGTGCAATGTTTCCCACCACAGGCGTTGTGTTGCGTACAACTGCGCACTGGCGTAGAGCGCGTCCGGCAAATCAGGACTAGTCGCCAGCACGCTGTCTATCTGCAGTCGCGCTTTTGCCATCTCGCCCGCACCCTGGTAAATCTTCGCAAGATCGAGGCGCGCTCCCATGCTGCCGGGATTCTTCAACAGGCTATCTTCCAGCGCTGAGCGTGATGCGCCCTCACTATCCTGTGGCTGTGTCACAGGCAAACCCCGAGTGGTATGCCGTGACAAACTCATGGGGCGAGCAGGTTCTGACGCATACAATTTTTTCCTTAACTGTTCGGCCAGGTCACTGCGGCCGCGCGCTTCCCAGTATTGCGCCTGTTCATCCAGCTCCTCCCTGGTCAGCGTCACATTAGCTGTTGTTCGGCCATTTTCTGAGGCGCCGAATTCACTTTGCGTACGACTGTCAACTGCGAGAATATTTCTGTTTATTGTCCGGTCAGCGGCGGCGATACGTACAGCCGCATCCCTGCCAGAACCCGCCACTCCTCCGGTGGGCGCAGTGGCCTTACTGGCCAGATCGCTGCGGCCACGCGCCTCCCAGTACGCGGCCTGTTCTTCCAACTCCTGCTTGCTGGGTGCTGCGCCAGCCAGTGCCGTGCCTGATTCTGACGTGCTGAGTTCTGTTTTCCCATGGCTGGCGGAGTCATTGCGTGCGATGACCCTCTCCGCCAGCGCGATGCGCTTGCTGGCAGTGGAATTTTTGCTCAGCACCGCATCGCCCTGCTTAGTCATAAGCAACACAGGCTGATCTGGCACTTTGGCGACCAGATCGCTGCGGCCGCGATCTTCCCAGTACTGCGTCCGGTCAAGCAAGTCCTGCCTGGATGGCTGGGCAACAAGCGTTTGAACATTTTCTTCCAGAGTAACTTGCGCTTGACTCCCCGAATCCCGGATATTTTCGGCCGTTTTTATTGCCGCTACACGTTCCGTAACGACACTTTCAGCGTGTATCTCGGGCTTGCTGCTTACGGTCTGTTTTGGCTTATCCGCTATTTCCGGGTTCATGACAACAGGCTTGGTACTGGCCACTACAGCAGCCTGTGGCGCTAATTCCTTACGTATTTTGGCGGACAAGTCAGCGCGTCCACGACTGTCCCAGTACTGTGCCTGATCCAGCAATTCCTGTGTTGAGGGTTTATCGCTAACCAGCAACGATCCGCCCGGTGTCGTATCCACGCCTGGCTCAGGCAGAGCGGGTTTGAATCCGCGCTGATAAAATTCCGGCCATTTTTCAGTCTGCGCTGATTTAGGCTGCGCCCTGAGCGCTACTGCGGGAGCGCGAGCCGCTTCAACTTTGCTTAATATCGGACTGTCAGGCGCAGTCTCTCCCATTGCGTTCAATGCTGTGTCTGCAGCCTTCGGCCCAACCGGCATCGATTGATTACCTGCTTGCGCAGCCAAATCATTTTGCATAGCTTGCGCGGCCGGAGTCGATGATTGATCATCGACTTGCAGCACAGCACTCGTATTCGGCTCAGCCGTCAGCACACTTTCTTTCAGCCCGCTCTGGTAGAGATCGGCCCAGTTTTCCACTTTTTTGCCATCCCCTTCCGGCTGAACTTCCAAGGCTGATGGTGCACGCTGTGCGGACTCCGATACAGCTGCGACAACAGGTTCGGCAGACTCGGGGGGGCCGCGTTCTGTTTTACTGCTTTCCAGGTTGTCTAAGTTGGGTAACTTCGCCTGTTCCCCAGGGGGCTCAGGTAGTGTTTGATATCGAGCCAGGCCTGCCTGAGCCTGAAGATTATCCGGATCCGCCAGCAGCAATTGTTGCCAGGACTGAGCAGCCATGTCGCTACGGCCTGTTTTCTCCCAATAGTGAGCCCGGGCAAGCAGCCCTTGCGTATCAGGCTGTTCATGGGGCAATAAGCTTACGGCGGGCGGGCTGTCCGGCTGCGATGTCTCCTGCATCGCCGCAGCAGGGGTTGTCGCGGGCGTATCAACGACATCGTTTTCGATCTTGTCAGCTTGAGGTTCAACAATAACCGCTGGCTCGACCACCTCAGGCAGTGCATTTAAGGGATGGGCAACGACGACCTGATTACTGGTGTCTGCTTCCTTCGCTTCCTTCGCTTCCTTCGCTTCCAGCAATGATGATGGATTGCCTGATTCGACAGTCAACTCACTTTGCACATCCATGGCGTGATCAACGACTGTCTGGTCTGAAGACCTGTCATTGCCCTGCGACGCACTGCCCTGTTCTGCACCTGTACCCGCCCCATTTACCTGCGCATTTTCTTTAAGTCCACCCGGATAAAGGTCAGCCCAATCTTCTACTTTTCTGATTTTCCCCTCTGATTGAGTGACTGCTGGCATTTTCACAGCTGCGTCAGGTTCAGCAGATGCGACAGAACTGCGCTCGTGAGGACTACTTTCCGGATCAGCAACATTCAGGCTTTGGGGTTCAGTTTGATCAATCCTGCTTGCGGATTGCGCCTGATGCCGTGTGATTCCTGCCAGCGCTTGCGCATTATCCGGCTCGACCAGCAGCAATTGTTGCCAGGCCTGAACCGCCATATCGCTACGCCCCAGCTTGTCCCAGTAATTTGCCCGATCTATCAGAATTTTGTTTTCATGCAGCGTGTCGCTTGCCAGGACTGGCAACGACATGTGCAAAATGGCGAGTAGCGCAAGCCAGGCTAGCTTATGACGGGACATGAAGACTTCCACTTTGCTGCAAGTTGCCCTTGCGAAGAAAAACTGAAACGATGCTCCATCCAGCCTTGACCAAACAGCGTGAGTACCTGGTCGTAATAGCGTGGATTTTGCCCGATTAACTGGCTGCTTGCATCACGTTGCGCAAGCAGCCTATCCTGCTGCAAACGCAACGCCCCCTTATTTCCCATGCTTGCAAAATAAGGTAGCAAGGCAGCGGAAAAACTCGGCGGACTGATGCCGGACAGGACGCCTGTTTGCGCATCAACGGTCAGTGGCGGAACGATTTCATGTTTGGGAATCAGTCGATTCATGCCATACAGGATTTTTTTCAATTTAGCAGCCACAGGGTCACGTTTGGACAACATGCCCCACCACAAATAGACACGGATTGCATCATACGAACCCTTGCCTCCATGCTGCGGATCAGCCAAGTATCCTTTGCCGGGAACATACGCCGCCCAATCGGGCACAAACCCCCGGACACCCAGCACTTCAAGCAACTTGAGATTGCTGTTAATGACCTCATTCCACGGCCCTGAGGGATCAGTTTTCGCAAAAGTTCGCAGCAATTGCACGGGCAAATAGCTCGGATTGATGCGGCTACCGCCCTGTTCCAAATCAAATCCTGTTTCAGCCGGCAACAGCATTGCACCCAAACCCAGAAAGTCGCGGATCAGGCGACTACGGATATTGGCCAGCATCAGGCTACCCTGCGCCGTGTAGCGCGGCTCACGCCACAACCGCCCAGCTTCCAGCAGCGTATAGGCTAACCAGGTATCCGCATCCGCAGCCGAATTCGCATCAACGACGCCCCAATGGCCATCGGGCTTTTTTCCCCATTGCCAGGCGGGCAAGCGCGCGGTCAAATCTGCCGCAGCCAAATTTTCTCGCGTCCATATCAGTATCCGGTCAAATGCATCGCGATCATTGGCTACCAGCGAGAAAAACAGCGCATAGGCCTGCCCCTCTGAGGTGCTATAGCGTTGTTCGCTCTCATCGGCCAGCACCCGTCCGTCCCGCTGAATAAAACGGCTGCTGAATGCACTCCACATCGGCCAATCGACACACGACTGTGCATGCGCAGATGACATTAGCAGCAGACACAAGGCCAGCAGGCGAGCGCCAC
>JAUSLX010000166.1 GCA_030645775.1 Gallionella sp.
GGATGATGACAGGCATTCCAGCGCTTACCCTCTTCGTCGTACTCGAACATCGGGAAGTCCACCACCCACAAAGGCTCCCATGCGCTGCCGTTGACATGACCCTTTTCATGGCCGATCTTGCTGCGCAATGCGCCCAGCGCATCGTTGACGACCTTGGCCTTGTCCGCGCCGAAGAAAATGATGTCGCCGTTCGCAGCGCCGGTGCGTTCGATAATGGTTTTCAGCGCCGCTTCGTGCAGATTCTTCACGATAGGCGACTGCAAGCCGGTTTCATTGAGCTGCGCAACGTCGTTGACCTTGATGTAAGCCAGACCCCGCGCGCCGTAGATGCCGACAAACTTGGTGTACTCGTCGATCTCGCCGCGCGTGAACGCAGCCCCGCCCGGCACGCGCATTGCGGCGATACGACCATTAGCCGAATTCGCCACCCCGGAAAACACCTTGAACGCGACATCTTTCAAGGCATCGGTGACTTCGGTCAATTCCAGCGTCACGCGCAGGTCAGGTTTGTCCGAACCGAAACGCGCCATCGCCTCTGCATAAGCCATGCGCGGGAAAGGATTGGGCAAGTCCACATCCATCGTTTCCTTGAATACCGTGCGTATCAGGTCTTCGGTCAGCGCAGTAATCTGCGTTTCATTCAGAAACGAAGTTTCGATATCGACCTGGGTAAATTCCGGCTGACGATCGGCACGCAAATCTTCATCGCGGAAGCATTTAGTGACCTGATAATAACGATCGAAGCCTGCCACCATCAGCAACTGCTTGAACAACTGAGGCGATTGGGGCAAGGCGAAAAATTCGCCCGGATGCACTCGCGAGGGAACCAGATAATCGCGCGCGCCTTCCGGTGTGGATTTGGTCAGCATCGGGGTTTCGATGTCGATGAAGCCGCGGCTGTCCAGAAAGCGGCGGAACGCCATCGCCACCTTGTAGCGCAACATCATGTTCTTCTGCATCTGCGGGCGACGCAGGTCGATCACGCGATGGGTCAGGCGCACGGTCTCGGAAAGATTCTCATCATCCAGCTGAAAAGGCGGGGTGAGCGCGGCGTTCAGCACTTCAATCTCGTGACAGAGGATTTCGATTTCGCCGCTGGTAATGTTGGTATTGGTCGTACCTGCCGGACGGCGACGCACCTTGCCCGTGATGCGCAGCACGAACTCGTTGCGCACCGACTCGGCGATCCTGAACATCTCCGCGCGGTCGGGATCGCACACCACTTGCGCCAGGCCTTCGCGATCACGCAGATCGATGAATATCACCCCGCCGTGATCGCGGCGGCGATGCGCCCAGCCGCAAATGCTCACGGTCTGGTCGAGTTGATCGGTATTGAGTGTGCCGCAATAATGTGTACGCATGGGTAATCTCTAGGAAAAATTGGCTGTATCAGGGCGGTGCGCGGATTCGGTGTCGGATACCACGCCCATGGAAACAATGGTGCGCAAAGCCACATCCACCGTCATATCCAGCGCGATGGTGTCAGACTTGCGTACGAAAAAATAGAAACCGTTAACCGGGCTGGGCGTGGTGGGAATAAACACCGCCACATACTCTTCATCAAACTGGCCGGCTACTTCATTCGGCACATTGGTCTGGAAGGCAAGCGACCAGGAATCAGGATGGGGATAACGTACCAGCAACACTTTGCGGAACGAATTGCCACTGCCTGACAGCAAGGTATCGCTGACCTGCTTTACACCCTTGTAGATACTGCCGACAAAGGGAATATGTAACATCCCCTTCTCGGAAGCGGCCCACAAGCGCTGACCAAAAATATTGCGAATCAGCAAGCCGGTCAACAGCACGATGGCAAAAGTCAGGATGATACCCAGACCCGGGACGTGAAAGGGCAGCAGATTGTCCGGATGCCAGTGTTCCGGCAGCAACAGCAGCGTCTGATCCATCGTGGTGATGGTCAGGTTCAGCACCCAGATCGTAATACCGAGCGGAACCCATACCAGCAGACCGGTGACAAGAAATTTTTTCATGGCTCAGGAATTAGCCACCGGACAGGAGGCTGCACTGCCGCAAGGCGCACACTCTGCTTTGGTCGGGTTTTTGAAGTCGGTTGCGTAATAACCGTTACCCTTCAACTGAAAACCGGGTGCCGTCAATTGTTTGGCAAAGGTTTCCTTGCCGCATTCCGGGCAAACACTGAGCGGATCATCACTCATTTTCTGCATCACGTCTTTTTGCAAGCCGCAACTGGAACAACCGTAAGCGTAAATAGGCATAATCTCTTCCTGCAAATTAATTTTGAAAGTCGCGCATTATACATTAGTGATACCGCTTGCCGCGCATCCCTAAAAGGCATTTCATCCGCTGCATGCAAAGCATATCGGCAAATCTCTGCGTTAAATATAGCCACTTCCGCCACTTCGACAGACTCAAGCCGTGTATAATGCGCGCGCCCTGCGTAAAACCAATCAGCGTAGCGGCCCCTTAAAACCCCCGATCTCTTCGATCACACTATACGTCTGCCCCGATTGGTGCCGCTCTGCTTGAGCGTCAGGCCGTCGCAGGAGCCAAGCTTTGCCAAACACAACTACCTCATTACCTAATGAAATCACTTTTGCCAGCCTGAATCTGGCAGAGCCCTTGATGCGCGCCATCGCCGATGCAGGCTACACGCAACCCACACCCGTCCAGAAGCAGGCGATTCCACTGGTGCTGGCCGGTGGTGATTTACTGGCCGGCGCGCAGACCGGCACCGGCAAGACCGCCGGCTTTACCCTGCCGGTATTGCATTTATTGAACAGCAAGCCTGCCGCAAATCCAGGCGCGGGTCGTCCGCGCTGCCTGATTTTGACCCCGACGCGTGAACTCGCCGCTCAGGTGGAAGAGTCGGTACAGACCTACGGCAAATACCTGTCGCTGAAATCGATGGTCATGTTCGGCGGTGTGAACATCAATCCGCAAATCAAATCGCTGCGCGGCCAGGTGGACATTCTGGTGGCCACACCCGGACGCCTGCTCGATCATATCGAGCAAAAGACGCTGGACCTGTCTGCCGTGGAAATTCTGATACTGGATGAAGCCGACCGCATGCTGGACATGGGCTTCATCCGCGACATCAAGAAAATCCTCGCGCTGCTGCCCAAAAAACGCCAGAACCTGCTGTTCTCTGCGACGTTCTCCGAAGAGATCAAGACCCTGTCCGACGGGCTGTTGAACAATCCCGGTTTTGTCGAAGTCGCGCGCCGCAACACCACCTCGGAACTGGTCACACAGAGTGTGCATATGGTGGCGCAAAAACTCAAAAGCCATTTGCTCTCCCATCTGATCAAACACAATGACTGGAAGCAGGTGCTGGTATTTACCCGCACCAAGCACGGCGCAAACCGTCTGGCTGAAAAACTGAATGCTGACGGCATTGCCGCTGCCGCGATACACGGCAACAAGAGCCAGTCGGCGCGCACCAAGGCGCTGGCGCAATTCAAGGACGGCACGATGCCGGTACTGGTTGCGACCGACATCGCCGCCCGCGGTCTGGATATTGACATGCTGCCGCATGTGGTCAATTTCGAACTGCCCAATGTGCCGGAAGATTATGTACACCGCATCGGTCGTACCGGGCGCGCGGGCAGTAATGGCGCTGCGATTTCACTGGTGGACAGCGAAGAATTGCAGCACCTGAAAGACATCGAACGCCTGATCAAGACGCAGATTCCAAGAGTCGCGATCGACAGTTTCGTGCCGCCGACACATATCCCCGCTGAAGCCCCTCGCCCGCCCCGCCCGCAGCACGGCCAGAGGCGCCATAGCAATACCACCGCCGGCAACCGTCCGCCGCGCGAGGGACAAGCGCCGAATCGCGCACCACGCGAAGGACAAGCACCGCGCAATCCTGATGCAGCCAAACCCCGCCAGCCGCGCGCACCGCAATCTCGCGAACCACAAGCGGGACAACCGCGCTCAGGACAAAAACCTCGCGCACCACAATCAGCACCGAAGCCACAATCTGCACCGAAGCCACAACCCTTACTGTCTGAAGCGGCGCGCCATCAGGCCATGCCTCAGCCAGCCCTGTTTTCACCCAGGCCGGCGGTACGACGCGGCAAATAGCGAATGCTGGCTGAGTGCTGAGTGCTGAGTGCTGAGTGCTGAGTGCTGAGTGCTGAGTGCTGAGCATAGTCAGCCTGACAGCTTGCCTGCTATTTTATTGCAACTTATTGATTTAACTAAATATTATATTATCTCAGGCAACAGGCGCTTCCTTCCAAAAACACCTATTGAGGAGCGCCGTGCTTGGCTCATTCCGTTTGAATGCCACGATCCCGCCTATTTTTTCGCCCTATTCTCTTCTTTTTTGCCAAACAGCCCCTCAGCCCAGGCACCGACTTTCGCACCCACCGAAGTGCCGACCCCCGGTCCCAGCAAGACCGTACCTATCGCCGCACCCGTCATGGTTCCGGCAGTTGGATAGAGCAAGGGTGCAGCAACCGTTCCCGCGACGTTGAGTGGCACACCGACGCTGGCTCCCATCACGCTTACCTGAGCGTTAATACGCCCGGACAGTTCTTTTTTCGGCGAAACATTTACCTGTCCGTCAACGGCCAAGGCACCCGAGGCAATTTTGAGTCGCGTGAAACGGTGACTGCCGCCTTCACTGACGAGATACCCGGACAAGTTATCGAAGCGCGTTTCGCCACCCGTTGCGCCTTGTTTGCTGAGATGAGTGGCGGCTTTCTGAATATCGACGCCGTGCAGCACACCGTTCTGAACGTTAAAAACCGTTTTCAGCCGCAACGCTTTCACAAGCTGATCTGCTGATGTCGCCGACGCAAAGAACAGCGGTTTGGCACTGAGCTTGCCACTGATACGAGTTTTGGATGACAGCATGGGAACAATTTTCTGCAGCTCCACCCGATTGATGTCGAAATTGCCATTGAGCCGCCACCCTTTTTTCCAGCTGAGGGTCGCCCGGCCATCGGCCATGCCGCCATAGAGTCTGGCGTGCACCGCACTCAAATTGACCTCACTGAGCGTCGCCACCCCCTTGACAAGCAACTCGTCGAACACGAGAGCTGGCCCGAGCGGCAAAGTCCATGATTTTGCGCTGACCTCAAACGGATAGCTGGCCCCGTCAGACTTGATGAATACCTTGAGCCGGCCGTCCTGTGCGGTAATGGATGCGTCCTGCGGTTCACCCTTGCTGTTAATGTTTACGCGTGCATCAAGGGGGCCAAAACTCACCTTGCCTGAATTAACCCACACACTATTGAGGTGTATGCTCTCTACCCTGACTTGCGCCGCATGGTCCGCGTTGTCCGCATTGATCCATGCCGGAATTTTGCCGATCACCTGCTGCGTCAGAATCAGCGTATCAATCTCGATACGCTTGATGACCCGGGTAGTCTGAAATAATGAATAAATATCCGGCGTTACCCGCACCCGGTCGAGCTTGAGGTCATGGTTCTTGCCGACCGTAATGCCGCTAAGCATGACATGCGGCAATGGCCATACGGAAAGCCGGATGCTTTCTATCGTTACCGGCTCTTTGAGTCTGTCCGAGGCGACTTTCTCGATCTGCGGAAGGTAATCGTTGAGGGTAATTAAAAACGGCAGCGCCGCCGCAATTACCAGCAGCAACGCAAGCGCAATCAGTATGCGTTTAAGCCATTTCATAGCATGCTCAGATAGCCAAAATCGTAACGTGTCCCTACGTTTTTCATCATCCCCTCCTTCAACGCTAACCCAGCCGGGCCAAGCCGCCCCTGCGGGCGGCAGGTAAAATTAACGTGAAACTCGCGTAGCGATTCGTTTGCCCTTTCCCTCGCTCGCGTGGGGGAGAGCGTAGCGAGGGGGTAATTGGAAAGGGGGAAACGGGCATGACGAGTTTCATTATTTAGGGTGGCAACTTGCCATGCCCGTTAGACCAGGCGCCACCCCCCCTGCGCCATGTTATCCAGCGTCCATTCACCGATACGATAGCGTATCAGGCGCAGGGTGGGGAAGCCGATTGCAGCAGTCATGCGACGTACCTGGCGGTTCTTGCCTTCCCTGATAGTCAGTTCCAGCCAACTGGTCGGAATGGCACGGCGCTCGCGAACCGGCGGATTACGGCACCAGAGATTGAGCGGTTCATCCATCAGATTCACCCCGGCAGGCTGGGTAGTAAAATCAGACAGTCTGATCCCGGTGCGCAACTTATCAAGCGCTGCCTGATCCGGAACACCTTCCACCTGCACCCAGTAGGTCTTGGGCAATTTGTGTCTGGGATCGGTAATGCGATGTTGCAACTGGCCGTCGTCAGTCAGGACCAGCAGACCTTCGCTGTCGGTATCCAGCCTTCCGGCGGGATAAAATTCGGGAAGGGGGATATAATCGGCCAGCGTCGGATGCAAGCCATCGCGGCTGAACTGGCAGATCACGCCATACGGTTTGTTGAACAGCAGGATGCGTCCCATTTGAGTTCCAAATTATTTTAAGCGGGCATTTTACCGCGTCTACTGGGTGGCTAAACCATGATAAACGGTGACCAGTGACAAAACTTATCTTTCTTAAAGAGAAAAACATGACGAGTCAGAAAATTATTTACACGATGGTCGATGAAGCGCCGGCACTGGCCACTTATTCGTTGCTTCCCATCATACAAGCCTTCACCAACGCCGCAGGCGTCGGCGTCGAAACACGCGACATTTCCCTGGCAGGGCGTATCCTCGCAAATTTTCCGGAGAAGCTGGCCGCAAGCCAGAAGATCGCCGATGAACTGAGCGAACTGGGTGAGCTGACGCTAAAGCCCGAAGCCAACATTATCAAATTGCCGAATGTAAGCGCAACGCCACCGCAATTGAAGGCAGCCATTGCGGAATTGCAATCACAGGGATATGACATCCCGAGTTACCCCGATGAGCCACAGAACGACACCGAAAAGGTGATCAAGGCGCGTTACGGAAAAGTGCTCGGCAGCGCCGTCAATCCCGTGCTGCGCGAAGGCAACTCGGACCGTCGTGCGGCGGGTGCGGTCAAACAATTTGCGCGGAACAATCCCCACAAAATGGGTGCATGGAGTCCGGACTCTAAAACCCATGTCGCGCACATGAACGCTGCGGATTTTTACGGCAGCGAAAAGTCGGTCACAGTTAGCGAAGCGGGCACGGTGCGCATCGAGTTTACCGGTAATGACGGCAAGACGATGGTACTGAAAGAAAAAGTCGCCTTGCAGGCAGGCGAAGTCATCGACGCGGCTGTCATGAGCCGCCGCGCACTGCGCGCATTTTATGAAGAACAGATGATCGCTGCGAAAAATCAGGGGGTGCTGTTGTCCTTGCACCTGAAGGCCACCATGATGAAAATTTCCGACCCCATCATGTTCGGCCATGCCGTGACCGTCTATTTCAAGGATGTGTTCGAGAAACACGCGGCGCTGATCAAAGAACTGGGCGTCAACGTCAACAACGGTCTGGGGGATCTTTACGCAAAAATCGCGAAGCTGCCAGACGCACAACGCGCCGGGATCGAAGCGGACATTCAGGCGACTTATCTGACCCGCCCGGAGCTGGCGATGGTCAATTCAGACAAGGGCATCACCAATTTGCACGTACCCAGCGACATCATCGTCGATGCGTCGATGCCCGCGATGATCCGCGATTCGGGCAAGATGTGGGGCACGGATGGCAAGTTGCACGACACCTGCGCGATGATCCCTGACCGCTGCTACGCAGGCATCTATCAGGTAGTCATAGACGACTGCAAGCAACACGGCGCCTTCGATCCCAAGACCATGGGCAGCGTGCCGAATGTCGGACTGATGGCTCAGCAGGCCGAAGAATACGGCTCACACGACAAGACTTTTCAAATGACCGGCAACGGCACAGTTCGTATTGTGGATGCTTCTGGCCATACGCTGCTGGAACAAAAAGTCGAGGCGGGCGATATTTTCCGCATGTGTCAGGTAAAGGATGCGCCGATTCAGGACTGGGTGAAACTGGCCGTGGCCCGCGTGCGCGCAACCGGCGCCCCTGCCGTCTTCTGGCTGGACAACATGCGCGCGCATGATGCGCAGCTTATTCACAAAGTTGAACGCTATCTCAAAGATCACGATACCGGCGGCATGGACATACGCATTCTGTCGCCCGAAGACGCCGCGCAATTTTCGATTAACCGCATCCGCGCGGGCAAGGACACCCTCTCGGTCACCGGCAATGTACTGCGCGATTATCTTACCGACCTGTTCCCGATTCTTGAACTGGGCACCAGCGCAAAGATGCTGTCCATCGTGCCGCTGATGAGTGGCGGCGGACTGTTTGAAACCGGCGCAGGTGGTTCGGCACCTAAGCATGTCCAGCAATTTCAGCAGGAAGGCTATTTACGCTGGGATTCACTCGGCGAGTTTCTGGCCCTGGGTGCATCGCTGGAACATCTGGCGCTGAAATACAACAATACCAAGGCTCAGGTACTGGCAGAAACGCTGGATGAAGCCAACAGCAGAATTTTGGAAAACAACCGTTCCCCTGCACGCCGTGTCGGTGAGATTGACAACCGCGGCAGTCATTTCTACCTTGCCCTTTACTGGGCGCAGGCTTTAGCCCGGCAAACAAAGGATCTGGATATTCAGGCGCGTTTCACTGCGCTGGCGCAGCGACTGCAGGACAACGAGACAATAATCAATGCCGAATTGATTGCAGCCCAGGGAAAATCAGTGGATATGGGTGGCTACTACCATCCCGACTTCGAGAAAACCTCACAGGCCATGAGGCCCAGCGCAACCTTGAATGCAGCACTGGCGTCCATAGTCTAGGCAGCTATAAAAAAGCCCGGCACGAAAGCGCCGGGCTTTTAAACAAACAACTGCCGATTAAGGCGCCTGAATGTTGGAAGCTTGCTTACCCTTGGGACCTTGTACCACGTCAAACGTGACTTTCTGGCCTTCTTTAAGGGACTTGAAACCGCTCATATTGATTGCAGAAAAGTGTGCAAACAGGTCTTCGCTGCCATCATCAGGAGTGATAAAACCGAAGCCTTTTGCGTCGTTAAACCATTTAACTGTACCAGTTGCCATGTGATCGTTTCCTTACCAAGAAAATACGGGACCCCCCGCGAAACTGTTTGAATCTAAGACCGCACACGGCGAAACCAGTACTGCAGACACTTTGAATCAAACGCCAGTGTGCTTTTTACTCTTACTTAAGCGGATTTGTCAAATGGTTAATGTTATTTTTTAGAACAGACTTGAAAAAGCATCGCTAATCGTTGAGCTTAACAGCTCTATAAGTGTCAGAATGCTCACAGAAAATATGACCCAAAAACATGACAGCAGCACCGTACTCGCGCCGGAGCGCGCCCGCACCAAGCTTCCCGGCATGTACAAAGTAATTTTATATAACGACGATTACACGACGATGGAATTTGTCATTGAGGTGTTGCAGCGTTTTTTTGCTATCAATAACGAACGCGCGCAGCAACTCATGCTCCAGATACACAATGAGGGATCGGCGATTTGCGGGATTTATACACGCGACGTGGCCGAGACCAAGGTTGTCCAGGTAACAGAGTTTGCACAACAACACGGGCATCCGCTACGATGCGCCATGGAGGAAATTTGAAATGATTGCGCAAGATTTGGAAGTGAGTTTACACCTGGCTTTCGTTGAGGCACGCCAGAAACGCCATGAGTACATTACCGTGGAACATTTGCTGCTAGCCATGCTGGATAATGCCTCCGCCGCCAATGTGCTGCGCATCTGCCACGCAAATATCGAAGAATTGCGTCAGGCAGTCACGGAATTCATTGATAGCAACACCCCGGTTGTTCCAGGCGAGAGCGATATGGACACTCAACCGACATTGGGATTTCAACGCGTCATCCAGCGCGCCATCCTGCACGCGCAATCTGCCAATAAAAAGGAAATTTCCGGCGCCAACATTCTCGCCGCCATGTTTGGCGAAAAAGACTCGCACGCAGTACATTTCCTCACTCAACGCAATATCAATCGAATCGACGTGGTGAATTACATCGTCCACGGCACAGGCAAGGAAACGCAAACCAGTACCGCACCGGCACAGGGAGAGTCCGTGGCGGAACAACCCGCTGGCGAGGAAAGTGCCCTGAAACATTACACTGTGGATCTCAATGCTCAGGCTTTGGCCGGCCTGATAGACCCGCTGATTGGCCGCGAACCGGAACTGGAACGCGTTATACAAACGCTGTGCCGTCGCCGCAAGAACAATCCCCTGCTGGTCGGTGAAGCGGGTGTGGGCAAGACGGCGATAGCCGAGGGCCTGGCGCGCCGCATCGTCGAAGACAATGTGCCGGATATTCTCAAGGATGCGCGTGTCTATGCGCTGGATATGGGCGCTTTGCTGGCCGGCACGAAATACCGTGGCGATTTCGAGCAACGTCTTAAAGCGGTGCTTAAAGAATTGAAAGACGCCCCCAATGCCGTATTGTTCATAGACGAAATACATACCCTGATCGGCGCAGGTGCGGCCTCAGGCGGCACCATGGATGCCTCCAATTTGCTCAAACCCGCCCTCTCCAACGGCGCGCTAAAGTGTATCGGTGCAACCACTTATCAGGAATATCGCGGTATTTTTGAAAAGGATTCCGCGCTGTCGCGCCGCTTCCAGAAAGTAGACGTGCCGGAGCCATCGGTAGAGCAGACCATAGCGATCCTGAAGGGTCTGAAATCGCGCTTCGAGCAACACCACAGCATTAAATATAGCGCGGCGGCCATCAACAGCGCCGCAGAGTTATCCGCGCGCTTCATCAATGATCGCCATCTGCCGGACAAGGCGATAGATGTACTCGACGAGGCGGGGGCTGCGCAGCGCATCCTACCCAAATCCAGGCAGAAAAAGGTCGTCGGCAAGCACGAGATCGAAGAGATCATCGCCAAGATTGCCCGCATCCCCACGCGCACCGTGTCGCACGATGACCGCAATACGCTGAAGACCCTGGAACGCGACTTGAAAGCGGTGGTATTCGGCCAGAACAAGGCGATTGATACACTGGCGACTGCCATCAAAATGTCGCGCAGCGGCCTCGGCAATCCGCAAAAGCCCATCGGCAGCTTCCTGTTCTCCGGCCCTACCGGCGTCGGCAAGACTGAAGTGGCGCGCCAGTTGGCCTATGCGATGGGCATGCCGCTGCACCGCTTCGACATGTCCGAATACATGGAACGCCATGCCGTCTCGCGCCTGATCGGCGCACCACCGGGCTATGTCGGCTTCGACCAGGGCGGACTACTGACCGAAGCGATCAGCAAACAACCCCACTCCGTATTGTTGCTGGACGAAATCGAGAAAGCCCATCCGGACATTTTCAACATCCTGCTGCAAGTGATGGATCACGGCACGCTCACCGACAACAACGGACGCAAGGCAGACTTCCGCAATGTGGTCATCATCATGACCACCAATGCGGGCGCGGAAGCCTTGAACAAGTCGCAAATCGGCTTCACCAAGACCGCCACAGCGGGCGACGAGATGGCAGACATCAAGCGCATGTTCACCCCGGAATTCCGCAACCGCCTGGATGCCATCGTTTCGTTCGCCGCACTCGACACGGACGTCATCCTGCGCGTGGTGGACAAATTCCTGATCCAGCTTGAAGAACAGCTGCACGACAAGAAAGTGGATGCCGTCTTTACCGATGCGCTCAAGGCGCATCTGGCCGAACACGGCTTCGACCCGCTGATGGGCGCCCGCCCCATGGCGCGCCTGATTCAGGACACCATACGCTCCGCGCTGGCCGACGAACTGCTGTTCGGCCGTCTGGCGAGCGGCGGCAAGGTCACCGTGAATGTAAAGGACGGTCAGGTGGTGTTGGAGTTTGAAGAAGAGGCCGTAGCTGCATAAACATGCAACTATCAAAATAAAAACAATTACATATGGAGCACGCCCCCAACGCCCCTGAGAGCCGCCGAAAATATTCCGAAAAAAGCGGTGATTTTAGGCGAGCACTGTTTGAGCTCCGAGTGTTAACGAGGGCGAGTTGCGCAGCCCCGCCTGTTTTCGGACTATTGAGGGTACGACGCAGGCGCGGCGAACCGGGGTCGCCTTCTTTTTGGTTACTTTTTCTTGGCGATGCAAGAAAAAGTAACCAGCCGCCGGGCTGCCCCCGGCAACAATCAAACTTGAGTATCACAAGAAAATTCGATGGAAAACTCTTTTCAGCGCATAGGTGAAAAAGCAAACGCAGATGTCGGGCGGAAGTTTGAACTTTGCGCGCAATCTTATTTCGCAGCGCAGGACGTTAACCTTGAACTCAATCACAAGGTTAGGGTTGGCATCGAAGGTGGAATTAAGAAGTTCCATGCTTTCGACCTCGGCTGTAATGAGAAAAAGATTCTCGTTGAGTGCAAATCCCATCGCTGGACAACAGGTAACAACGTCCCCAGCGCAAAGTTAACGGTCTGGAATGAGGCCATGTATTACTTTCACCTAGCCCCTCGCAATTTCAGGAAAATCATGTTTGTTCTTCATCACTGTAACAACCAAGGAAAAAGCCTTGCTTCTTACTACTGGGATAAATACAAACACCTAGTGCCCAACGATGTTGAACTCTGGGAATACGATGAGCAAAAGAAGATAGCGATTCAAATAAATCCACCGCATTAGGCAATGAAGCGTTCTAGCTACAGGGGGCGCTTCGCCCCCTCTCCCACCGGCCCGCTGCATTTTGGCTCGCTGGTCGCCGCGATCGGCAGTTATCTGGATGCAAAACACCACAACGGTATCTGGCTGGTACGCATGGAAGACCTCGATACGCCGCGCTGCGCGCCGGGTGCGGCGGACGATATCCTGCGCACCCTGGAGGCATTCGGACTGCACAGTGATGAAACCCTCATCTGCCAAAGCAGGCGCACGGCAGCTTATGATGAGGCGTTGCGCAAACTGCAAGCCATTCCTTCGGTGTATCCGTGTTGCTGCACGCGCCGCGAGATTGCCGATTCGGCACTGAACGGCATAGAGGGACCGGTTTATCCGGGCACGTGCCGCAATGGCATTCCGGCGGGGCGAGCAGGGCGTGCCTGGCGGGCAAGGACGAACAACGCAGCGATTGAATTCGATGATGTCCTGCAAGGCAGAATCAGCCAGCATTTGGAGCGTGACATAGGTGATTTCGTGGTAAAGCGCGCAGACGGCCTGTTTGCCTACCAGCTTGCGGTGGTGGTGGATGATGCGTTTCAGAGCATCACGCATATCGTGCGCGGCGCCGACCTGCTCTACTCCACGCCGCGCCAGATCTATTTGCAACGCTTACTGGGCTTGACCACGCCGATCTACATGCATCTGCCCGTAGTTTTGAATGCCCAAGGCGAGAAACTCGGCAAGCAGACGCTGGCCCCCGCCATCAGCCGCGATGATGCGGTCACAACGCTGATGAGGGTACTGAAGTTTCTACAGCAGCAACCGCCCGAAGAATTGCGCGGCGCAACGGTCGAGCAGATATTGCTGTGGGGGACAGTAAACTGGAAGCCTGAAAAACTTACAAATTGCCGCCAGTATCCCGTCTGATCACTGGCAGCCTGTCGGACTTGTTTCACGAGTGCGAAACAAGTCCGACAGGCTGCTATGTAGCCAGATGCCGCACCACATCCGCAATCCGTTGTGCGGACTGCTCGACCAGCTGACGGTCTTCGCCTTCCACCATGACACGCAGCAGCGGCTCCGTGCCGGACGGGCGCAACAACACGCGACCTCTGCCATCCAGAGCCGATTCCACTTCGGCAACGGCGGCCTTGACGTCGGCGTGCCCCAGGCAATCGACACCCTTGGCTACCCGCACGTTTACCAAAATCTGCGGATAGAGCTGCAATCCACCCGCTGCTTGGGCAAGCCCCTGTTTGCTGGTCCGCAAAGCGTGCAACACCTCCAGAGCGGAAACAATACCATCTCCGGTGCTGTGCTTGTCCAGGCAAATGATGTGCCCTGAATTCTCGCCACCCAGCTGCCAGTTTTGCTGTTGCAGCAATTCCATCACGTAGCGATCACCCACCCGGGCGCGCAAAAACGGAATATCCATGCGCTGCAGCGCGTGTTCAAAAGCCAGATTGGTCATCAGCGTGCCCACCACACCACCACGTAACTTGCCTTCTTCCTGACGATGTTTGGCAATCACGTAGAGCAACTGGTCGCCGTCGTAAAGCAGACCTTCCGCATCCACCATCACCAGTCTGTCGCCGTCACCATCCAGCGCGATACCCAGGTCCGCCCTGTGCTCAAGCACGGCCTTGCGTAAGTTCGCAGGTGCCGTTGCACCATAGCCATGATTGATATTGATGCCGTCCGGGTGCACGCCGATAGCAAAGACTTCCGCGCCCAACTCATGAAATACGTGCTGCGCAATGTGGTAGGTAGCCCCATGTGCGCAATCCACCACGATCTTCATGCCGCGCAAATCCATGGCGGAGGGAAAAGTCCCCTTGCAAAACTCGATGTAGCGGCCAACCGCATCATCCAGACGCCTGGCCTTGCCCAGGTGCAGGGAAGAGTCGATTTTAATTTCCTGTTCCAGCCCGGCTTCGATGGCGTGTTCTATTTCATCCGGCAACTTGGAACCGCTGGCGGAAAAAAACTTGATGCCGTTGTCCTCGTAGGGATTGTGCGAAGCCGAAATCACGATACCTGCCTGCAAGCGCAGGGTGCGCGTCAAATAGGCCACGGCGGGTGTGGGTACCGGACCGGCCAGATAGACATCAACGCCCGCCGCAATCAAGCCGGCCTGCAGCGCAGACTCCAGCATATAGCCTGAAATGCGCGTATCCTTGCCGATCAATACAGCCGAGCGCTCACCCGCCGTATGTTCAACATTCGCCAACACCTTGCCGGCGGCATAGCCCAGATTCATCACGAAATGCGGCGTAATCGGAAAGTCACCTACCCGCCCGCGGATGCCATCGGTACCAAAGTATTTTCTGCTCATTTAATCTCCCCGTTGATTGCATTCCAGATTTTCAACGCGTCCGCCGTTGCGCGCACATCATGCACGCGCACGATGCTTGCGCCGCGTTGTACTGCTATCAATGCCGCCGCCACGCTGGCCGGCATACGCTGCCCCGCTTCCCGCCCCGTCAGCGCACCCAACATGGACTTGCGCGACAAGCCCGCCAACAGGGGTACGCCGAGCGCAGTCAATTGTTGCAATTCACGCAACAGCGCAAGATTATGTGCCAATGTTTTGCCAAAACCAAAACCCGGATCAATGACGATGCACTGGCGTGCGATACCGGCAGCTACGGTCGCCAGGATGCGCGCACGCAGAAAATCACCGACTTCACCTACGACATTTTGATAATCGGGTCGCAACTGCATGTTTTGCGGATTGCCCTGTTTGTGCATCAGGCACACCGCCACTTTTCCGGCGGCGACGATACTGAGCGCGGCCTCATCCTGCAGCGCGTTGATGTCGTTGACCATGTGCGCGCCGGCTGCTATCGCCGCTTTCATCACTTCAGGTTTGAACGTGTCTACCGATATGGGAACGGAAATACCACGCAAGCCTTCGATGACCGGCAACACGCGGTCCAGCTCCTCCTGCACGCTGACCGGCTGCGCGCCGGGGCGAGTCGATTCGCCGCCGATATCGATGATGTCCGCGCCGTCCTCTAGCAGTTGCTGTGCATGGGCCACGGCGGCATCACGCCGCCCGTGCAGTCCGCCGTCCGAGAAGGAATCGGGGGTGACATTGACGATGCCCATCACCAGCGGACGGGTGAGATCGAATTGGAATGTGCCGCAGCAGAAATTCATCTGGTGAAAGGTGAAAGGTGAAAGGTGAAAGGTGAAATGCAAATCCGAATTCAGCTCACATTTCACATTTCACGTTTCACAGCTATCAGATTTCCCGTGCAGGCTCGGTTGGCGTACTGGTCACCGCAGGCTCGCTTGAGGACGCCGCCGGTGCGGTAGGTGCCTGATCCTTGGGCGGTTGTGGCGCTTGTTTGGCCTGGCTGGGCTTGGGTGGACGCGGTGGATTGCCGTCCATGATGTCGTTGATCTGATCCGCGTCTATCGTTTCCCATTCCAGCAACGCCTTGGTCATCGCCTCGATCTTGTCGCGATGCGTCTCGATCAGATTTCGCGCCAGCGCGTACTGCTGGTCTATGATGCGGCGAATCTCGTCATCCACCTTATGCATGGTTGCTTCGGAAATATTTTTGTGTGTCGTGACCGAACGACCCAGAAAAACCTCTCCCTCGTTTTCGCCGTAAACCATAGGGCCCAATGCATCCGACATGCCCCATTGCGTCACCATGCGCCGAGCCATCTCGGTGGCGCGTTCGAAGTCGTTCGATGCGCCCGTCGTCATCTGGTGCATGAATATCTCTTCGGCAATACGACCGCCGAACAGCACGGCAATCGTGGACAGGATGCGCTCCTTGTCCATGCTGTAGCGATCTTCGGAGGGCAATTGCATCGTCAAACCCAGCGCACGTCCGCGTGGAATAATCGTCACCTTATGCACCGGATCGGTTTTTGGTGACAACTTGGCCACCACCGCATGACCCGACTCGTGATAAGCGGTGTTGCGACGCTCTTCTTCAGGCATCACCATCGAACGGCGTTCGGCGCCCATGAATATCTTGTCTTTGGCCGCCTCGAAATCGTCCATTTCGACAAAACGCTTGGCGCGGCGCGCGGCAAACAGCGCCGCCTCGTTCACCAGATTCGCCAAATCCGCACCTGACATACCCGGCGTACCGCGCGCAATCACGTTGGCATCCACGTCCGGCGCGCAGGGAACTTTGCGCATATGCACCAGCAAAATCTGTTCACGTCCGCGAATATCCGGCAGGGGCACAACCACCTGGCGATCAAAACGACCGGGGCGCAACAAGGCCGCATCCAGCACGTCAGGACGATTGGTCGCGGCAATCACGATCACACCGCTTGCCCCCTCGAAACCATCCATCTCAACCAGCAAGGCATTCAGCGTTTGTTCACGTTCATCGTTACCGCCACCCAGTCCCGCGCCACGCTGACGACCCACGGCATCAATTTCGTCGATAAAGATAATGCAAGGCGAACTTTTCTTGGCCTGCTCGAACATGTCGCGCACACGCGCCGCACCCACACCGACAAACATTTCCACAAAATCGGAGCCGGAAATCGAAAAGAAAGGCACTTTGGCTTCTCCGGCAATCGCTTTCGCCAACAGGGTTTTGCCGGTACCCGGACTGCCTACCATCAGCACACCGCGCGGAATACGTCCGCCGAGATTCTGGAATTTTGCCGGATCGCTCAGAAAATCCACCAGTTCTGATACTTCTTCCTTGGCCTCGTCACAACCTGCCACATCGGCAAAGGTCACCCGCTCCTTGTTTTCATCCAGCAGGCGTGCCTTGCTCTTGCCGAACGAAAATGCCCCGCCTTTGCCGCCACCCTGCATCTGGCGCATGAAAAATATCCACACGCCTATCAGCAATATCATCGGAAACCAGGAAACAAAGATGCTCATCAGGAAGGATTGCTCTTCTTCCGGCTTGGCTTCGATGCTCACGCCATTTTTCAGCAGATCAGAAACCATCCACAGATCGCTGGGTGCATAAGTGCTGACGCGCTTGCCGTCTACCGTCGTCGCGTGCAGCGTCCGCCCTTCGATTACGACCTTGGCAATCTGACCATTTTTGACTTCTTCAAGGAACTGCGAGTAGTCCAGATGCGCCTGCGCCGTCTGTTGCTGGCGCGTATTGAACTGATTGAACACGGTCATCAATACCAATGCCACAACCATCCAGATTGCAATGCTTTTAAAATTGTTCAAGATAATTCCTTATTACGCACATCAACACTACAGAAGTATGTCATTAGACTATGTATCAGCTGATTACTCAAGTTTTCCGGTCCCCAACAGATAGACTTCACTGCTGCGATCCCGCGAAGCTTTCGGTTTACGCGCCACCACTTTAACAAAGCGACTGCGCATTAATTTCATGTAAGTCTCGAAACCGGCCCCCTGAAAAACTTTAACCAGAAAACTGCCCTCAGGACTCAGGTGTTCGAACGCGAATTCCATCGCCAGTTCCGCAAGATAGATAGATCTGTCCTGATCGACGGCACCGACCCCGCTGAAGTTGGGGGCCATATCTGAAATTACAAGCCCTACCGGCTTGCCTTGCAGGCTTGCCTCCAACTTCTTCAGGACATCCTCATCACGAAAATCGCCCTGAATGAATTCCACGCCACGCAAGGGATCAAGCGGCAACAGATCAAGAGCAATGATTTTACCTGTCGGCCCGATTTTATTCGCTGCCACCTGACACCAGCCACCCGGTGTCGCGCCCAGATCCACCACCACCAGACCCGGTTTGAACAAATGATCCCTGTCATCAATCTCCAGCAGTTTATAGGCCGCACGAGAACGGTAGCCCTCCTTCTGCGCCATTTGCACAAAAGGATCGTTAATATGCTCACGCATCCACTGTTTACTGGTTTTGGAAGGCTTCATCGTTTAGAATCCACGCCTTGGAAAATATTGAGAAAATTATGCTATCGCTTACCGTTACAGAACGCCTCACCCTGAAGGGTCGCGCACACCAGTTAAAACCTACCGTAATGATAGGCAATGCGGGTTTGACCGAATCCGTCCTGAAAGAAATTGCCCTGACTTTAAAGCTCCACGAACTCATCAAGATTCGCGTCATGGCAGAACGTCCGGAACGTGAAGCCATACTGAACGAGATATGCACACAACTGGAGGCAGCCGCTGTGCAACATATAGGGAAAATTCTGGTGATCTATCAGCCCAACCCCGACGCCCACAAAATTGAAATCCGCCAAATGCCACGCCACAAGGGCAAAAAACCGCTGACCAAGAAACAACTGGGAAACAGATAAAAATCGGTAAGTGGTAAGTGGTAAGTGGTAAGTGTAAAACCACTCTCAACTCACTACTTTCTACTCACTACTTTCTACTCACCAGCCTTAGATGTACTGAACCTCAATCAATTCATATTCCCTGATGCCGCCCGGGGTCTTCACCTCGGCCACATCACCGCCACTCTTCCCTATTAGTGCACGCGCAATCGGCGAACTGATCGAAATCTTGCGTTGCTTGATGTCCGCCTCATCGTCGCCGACGATCTGGTAAGTCACCACATCACCGCTGCTTGTTTCTTCCATGATCACGGTAGCACCAAACACGCAACGACCATTGGCATTTAATGTTTTAGGATCAATAATCTGCGCGCTACCCAGCTTGCTTTCCAGCTCGATAATGCGACCTTCGACAAAACCCTGCCTGTCTTTAGCAGCTTCATATTCGGCATTCTCGGAAAGATCACCCTGTGCGCGTGCTTCAGATATCGCGTTGATGACCCAGGGACGCTCTACCGTTTTCAGCTTGTGTAACTCTTGACGCATTTTTTCAGCACCAACCACCGTCAATGGAATCTTGATCATACGGGAACTCTCTAAAATTGGATGCCAGACGTTAGACGCCAGACGTTGGTTTATAAACAGTCGTTAGCCACTAGACGTTAGTTATTCGTTAGCCCCGCGTAGCGGACAACATAAACCAACTACTCGTAACTAGAGACTAGCGACTGCTTTTCTCTTATGTTGTGACTGCACGTCATATACCTGCAAATCAGCCAAATGATGCATGCCCACACAGGCTGCGCGCGCGCCGGCCAGCGTGGTGTAATAAGTGATTCTCCCCTGCAAGGCAGCGTGCCGCATGGAATAGGAATCGCGCATCGCGCTCGGCTTGCTGTCCACCGTATTGATGATAAGGCTGACCCCGCCATTCTTCACCATATCCACTACATGGGGGCGTCCCTCCGCCACCTTGTTCACCACCGTGACAGCGACACCCGCCGCACTGATTTCGGCTGCCGTACCGCGTGTAGCCAGCAGGGTAAAGCCCAGTTCAACCAATGAGCGCGCCACTTCCACCACACCCGGCTTATCCACATCACGCACGCTGATAAACACGTTGCCGGTTTTCGGTAATTTCACACTGGCTGCCAGTTGCGATTTAACAAAAGCCTCGGCGAAGGTATCGCCCACGCCCATTACTTCACCTGTTGATTTCATTTCCGGGCCGAGAATGATGTCCACACCGGGGAACTTGATGAATGGAAATACCGCTTCCTTCACCGAGTAATACGGCGGTATCACTTCGCAGGTCACGCCCTGTTGCGCCAGACTCTGTCCCGCCATGCAACGCGCGGCGATTTTTGCCAGCGGCACCCCAGTTGCCTTGGACACGAAAGGCACGGTGCGCGAGGCGCGCGGGTTCACTTCCAGCACGTACACTGTCTCACCCTGAATCGCAAACTGCACGTTCATCAACCCGACCACGTTAAGCGCTTTGGCCATCGCCACCGTCTGGCGACGCAACTCGTCCTGCATCGCTACCGACAAACTAAACGGCGGCAGGGAACAGGCTGAATCACCTGAATGCACCCCGGCTTCCTCAATGTGCTCCATGATGCCGCCGATGATAACGTCCTTGCCATCCGATACGGCATCCACATCCACCTCAGTGGCATCGTTCAGGAAACGATCCAGCAGGATGGGCAGGCGCTCGGGATAGGTCTTGGACATGATCTCTGCATCGCGCATGTAACGCTCCAGATCGGGCTGCGCATGAATAATCTCCATCGCTCTGCCGCCCAACACATTGGAAGGCCTCATCACCAGGGGGTAGCCTATGGCGGCCGCACCTGACAAACCTTCAGCCACGGTGCTTGCGGTACGGTTGGGCGGCTGTTTCAAGCCCAGCTGCATGAGCATTTGCTTGAAACGTTCGCGATCTTCCGCGCAATCGATCATATCCGGCGTTGTGCCTATGATAGGCACACCGTTCTTTTCCAGCCCGCGCGCGAGGCTCAACGGCGTCTGACCGCCGTATTGCACGATTACGCCTACAGGCTGCTCGATGGCCACCACCTCAAGCACATCTTCCAGCGTCAGCGGTTCAAAATACAAACGATCCGAAGTGTCATAGTCAGTCGATACGGTTTCCGGATTACAGTTGACCATAATGGTTTCATAGCCGTCCTCACGCATCGCGAGTGCCGCATGTACGCAACAGTAATCGAATTCAATACCCTGGCCGATACGATTTGGTCCGCCACCCAGCACCATGATTTTTTTGTTACTGGTGGGTGCAGATTCGCATTCCTCCTCATAGGTGGAGTACATGTACGCCGTATCGGTGGCAAACTCTGCCGCACAGGTATCGACACGTTTATAGACCGGACGCACGCCCAGCGCATGACGATACGCGCGCAGCGCCGCTGCATCGGTATCGAGCAAGACCGCCAGACGCGCATCGGCAAAACCGCTGCGCTTCAGTGCGCGCATCTCATCGACATTAATGCTTTCCAGCGTGCGGTTGGCAAGTGTCTGTTCCTGACGAATCAGGTCTTCGATTTGCACCAAAAACCACGGGTCTATCTTGCTGACAGCAAAAACCTCATCCACGCTCATGCCGAGGCGGAAGGCATCCGACACCGCCCATATACGCTCAGGTCCCGGATTGCGCAACTCGGCAGTCACCACGTCTATCTTGCTGAATTTGCTATCCAGTCCGTTGACGCCCACTTCCAGTCCGCGCAAGGCTTTCTGGAACGACTCCTGAAAGGTGCGCCCTATCGCCATCACTTCACCCACCGACTTCATCTGCGTGGTCAGCCGGTCATTGGCTTGCGGGAATTTTTCAAACGCGAAACGCGGTATTTTCGTGACGATATAATCGATAGTCGGCTCGAACGAGGCCGGAGTTGCGCCGCCGGTAATATCATTCTGCAATTCGTCCAGCGTGTAACCCACAGCCAGCTTGGCTGCGACTTTGGCAATCGGGAAACCCGTCGCCTTGGAGGCCAGCGCGGAGGAACGAGACACGCGTGGATTCATCTCGATCACCACCATCCGACCGTCGTCCGGATTGATGGAAAACTGCACGTTGGAGCCACCGGTTTCCACACCGATTTCGCGCAACACCGCCAGCGAAGCATCGCGCATGATCTGGTATTCCTTATCAGTCAGCGTCTGCGCGGGCGCAACCGTAATCGAATCACCGGTATGCACGCCCATGGGATCGAGGTTCTCAATCGAGCAAATGATGATGCAATTGTCATTGCGATCACGCACCACCTCCATCTCATATTCTTTCCAACCCAGCAGCGATTCTTCAATCAGCAACTCTTTGGTCGGCGAGGCTTCCAGCCCGCCTTCGCAGATTTCCAGAAACTCTTCGCGGTTGTATGCGATACCGCCGCCACTACCGCCCATGGTGAAGGACGGACGAATAACCGTCGGGAATCCCATCACCTGTTGCACCTGCAACGCCTCTTCCATGCTGTGCGCAATCGCCGAGCGCGCCGAGGCCAGACCGATCCGGGTCATCGCCTGCTTGAACTTCTCGCGATCTTCCGCCATGTCGATGGCCTCACGCGACGCGCCTATCATCTCGACCTTGTATTTTTCAAGCACGCCATGCTTGGCCAGATCAAGCGCGCAATTGAGCGCAGTCTGCCCGCCCTTTGTCGGCAGAATCGCACATGGGCGCTCTTTGGCTATAATTTTTTCGACGATCTGCCAGGTAATCGGCTCGATATAAGTCGCATCCGCCATATCCGGATCAGTCATGATGGTTGCCGGATTCGAGTTCACCAGCACAACGCGATAACCCTCCTCGCGCAGCGCCTTGCAGGCTTGTGCACCGGAATAATCAAATTCGCACGCCTGCCCGATGACGATCGGGCCCGCGCCGATGATAAGTATGGATTTTAGATCAGTACGTTTTGGCATTTTTAGTGACAGGTGAAACGTGAAATGTGAAATGTGAAATGTGCAATTCCGCCACGTTTCACTTTTCTCATTTCACGTTTCACTGCTTCTTCTCCATCATTTCAACAAAGCGATCAAACAAGCCGTCCACGTCATGCGGGCCGGGGCTCGCTTCGGGGTGGCCCTGAAAGCAGAATGCAGGTTTGTCAGTCAATTCAAATCCTTGCAAGGTTCCATCGAACAGTGAGACATGGGTTGCGCGCGCATTGTCGGGCAGGGTCGCCGCATCCACCGCAAAGCCATGATTCTGACTGGTAATCATCACACGTTTGGTGTCAACATCCTGCACGGGATGGTTCGCACCGCGATGGCCGAACTTCATTTTCAGCGTTTTGGCACCCACGGCCAGGCCGAGAATCTGGTGACCCAGACAGATACCGAACAGCGGAACACCTGCAGCCAACATCTGCTGCGTAGCTGTAATTGCATAATCGCAAGGCTCCGGGTCACCCGGGCCATTCGACAAGAACACACCATCCGGTTTCATTGCCAGCACGTCCGCCGCCGGTGTCTTCGCCGGCACAACGGTAATTTTGCAGCCGCGTTCAGCCAGCATGCGCAGAATATTGCGCTTCACACCGAAATCATAGGCGACGACATGATAGGAGCGAGACCGCAAGGGTCTTCCCCGCACAACTACGGGGCTTTGCCCCAAGTTGTCGCGTGAAGGACTGAGGACTGAGGACTGAGTCAAACCCGACGCAGTTGGGTTTTCTTGACCCTTGATTCCTGGCGCTTGAACCTCACCGTGAACGGCGCCGAGTTGCCACACGCCTTCTGTCCATTCGTAGGGCTGATCGCAAGTGACCACCTGCGCCAGATCCATGCCTGCCAGACCGGCGAATCCGCGCGCGGCCTCCAGCGCTGCCACTTCATCCGTACCCGTAGCGATACAACCGCTCTGCGCACCCTTTTCACGCAGTATCCGGGTAAGTTTGCGGGTATCGATACCGGCGATCGCCACCACGTCATTGGCTTTCAGGTAATCCGGCAACGACTGCGTGCTGCGCCAGTTACTTACTGTCGGCGATAAATCACGAATAATCAAACCGCTGGCAAATACCTGACGTGACTCGACGTCTTCGTCATTCACCCCTACGTTACCGATGTGCGGACAGGTCAGCGTAACAATTTGCCTGCAATAGGAAGGGTCCGTGAGTATCTCCTGATAGCCGGTCATCGAGGTATTGAATACCACCTCGCCCACACGGCTTCCGGAGGCGCCAATGGCAACACCGCGAAACACCGTCCCATCGGCAAGTACAAGAATGGCAGGATTCGTTTGCGTCACCAGATACTCCCAAGGAAAGACATAAAGAAGCGGGAAGAGCCGTGAGCTCATCCCGCAAAAGATTGGCGGGCATTATAGCGGATTAGAGGAAACGCATCAAATGTAAGCGCATCACTCAAGGATGAAGCGATTATGCGTCCGGGCGCATGGCCGGTTTTATCGCCATGATCAGCAAATATACGCTGCCCGCCGCGAGCACAGCGGTGAACAGCATCAGCGCCAGGCTGCCCGAGAAATGGAACAGCTCGCGCAGCACCGGAACGCTGAGCACCAGCAGCAGTCCGCCGCCGGCACCCGGCAATATCCAGCGCAGCGTCGGGTTTTTTTCCAGTCCGGACGCGTTTTGTGTCCGGTTGCCAAATACCAGCGCGATATTGCCTGCCACCATAGACGTGAACACCAGAGCGCGCACGGTGTCTTCGTCATAACCTGCCGCGCGTGCCCACAGATAGATCGCGACGGTGACACAGACGGCGATGCCGCCCTGCAGCAGACTGAATGCCAGTTGCCTGCCGCCGAACAAAGCTTCGTTCGCCGCCCTGGGCGGGCGCTGCATGA
This sequence comes from Gallionella sp., assembly GCA_030645775.1. Taxonomy (GTDB): domain Bacteria; phylum Pseudomonadota; class Gammaproteobacteria; order Burkholderiales; family Gallionellaceae; genus Gallionella. The sequence continues at coordinate 24,602 of JAUSLX010000166.1, forward strand.
TGTTTTTCTCCTCAGCCTCGGCTTCAAAGAAAATCGAGCAAACCGGGCCGATGACCAGCTCCAGAAACATGATATGAGCCGGCATCAACAACAGCGGCTCGCCCAGCAGAACGGGGAGCATCGCCATTGCGACTATCGGGAGATGCACCGCCAGTACATAGCTCATCGCACGGCGCAGGTTGTCGTAGATGCGCCGCCCCAGCCGCACGGTGGCAACCAGTGAGGCAAAGTCGTCGTTAAGCAACACCAGACCGGCCGCTTCGCGCGCGACATCGGTGCCGCGACTGCCCATCGCGACGCCGATGTGCGCCGCCTTCAGCGCGGGCGCGTCATTCACGCCGTCGCCGGTCATCGCAACGATCTCGCCATTGGCCTTGAAGGCTTCCACCAGGCGCAGCTTCTGTTGCGGCACAATGCGCGCAAACACCTGCACCTCGCGCAGCCGGGCGCGCAACACCCCATCGGAAAGCGTCTCCAGCTCAGCCCCGCTCAGCACCTGATTCGCCGGCAGGCCGAGTTCGCGTGCAATGGCTTGTGCAGTACGGGCGTGGTCGCCGGTAATCATCACCACGCGGATGCCGGCGGCGTGGCACTGGCCGATGGCCTCTTTTACATCGGCGCGCAGCGGATCCTGCAACCCCAGCAGGCCGACAAAGGAGAATTCGATATCGTGCTGCCGTTCCGGCCAGGATTCGCCCGGCAGCAGCATCGCGCGCGCCACGCCCAATACGCGCAAGCCCCCGTCTGCCATTTCGGCGGCGATCTGTCCGAGAGCCTGCACCTGTTCTTCGGACAGATGGCACAGATCGATGATCGCTTCCGGCGCGCCCTTGGCGGCCACACTGTGATGCGGCTGATCGTCGCCCTGCCAGACATGCGACATCGCCGGCATCTCGGGGGACAGGCTGTATTCGTGGACGATCTGCCATGCATCGTGCAGGTGTTCGCTGCCCGCGAGGGTACGGTTGCCCAGTTCGTGCAGCGCGCGTTCCATCGGGTCGAACGGTTCGCGTTCACTGGCCAGAATGCCGAATTCGACCAGTTCGTGCCAGGGTTCCGGCAGCGCGTTCAGGTCATGCACATCCAGCATCTGACCGTCGCCATACAATTTGCGGATCACCATGCGATTTTCGGTCAGCGTGCCGGTCTTGTCGGTACACAGCACGGTGGTGGCACCCAGCGTCTCGATCGCATCCAGCCGCCGCGTCAGCACATGGCGTCTTGAGATGCGCCAGGCGCCCAGCGACATAAATATCGACAGGATGACCGGAAATTCTTCCGGCAGAGTGGACATCGCCAGCGTGATTCCGGCCAGCAGCGCGTTCAACCAGTGGCCGTGTGTGTAGCCGTAGATCAGCACCAGAGACAAACACAGCACTACAGCGATGAATACCAGACGGCGCACCAGCACGCCTGTCTGGATGCGCAACGGTGAGGTGCCGCCTTGTGTGTCTTGCAACGACTTGCCGATTTGGCCGAGTGCGCTCGCATGCCCGGTGGCGGTGACCCGTCCGATACCACTGCCCTGCACCAGCACCGTGCCGGCATAGACGAAAGGCTGGTCATCACCGCCCGGCTCCCGTGCTGCCGTGTCCGCGCCACCGGGCTGTTTGCGCACCGGGACGGATTCGCCGGTCAGCATGGACTCATCGGCGAACAGATCGTTGCAACTGAGCAGCACGGCGTCCGCCGCGACTCTGTCGCCTTCGCCCAGCAGCAACAAATCGCCCGGCACCACCTCACGTCCGGCAATACGTTGCTGACGGCCATCGCGCACCACCCTGGCCCGCGGGCTGGATAAGTCGCGCAAGGCTTCCAGCACGCGTTCGCTTTTTTGCGCCTGAAACACCGTCATGCCGATGATAATCGCGACAAAACCCAGCAGCATCAGCGCATCGGAGACTGCACCCAGCAACAGGTAAATGCCGCCCGCAGCAAGCAGCAACAGGAATATCGGTTCGCGCAGCATCTCGGCAGTTATCGTATGCAATCGCCGTGACCGTGGCGGGGTCAGCTCGTTGTAGCCGGACTCGGCAAGGCGCAGCTGTGCCTGCGCTGTGCTCAGACCGATCGTATCGTTAGCGTTCACGCCTGAAAATTCTACGCGGGCAGTCGGTGTGAGCATGATTGCCCGTGAACCAGGGTTCGTTTAACGTGAAACTCGCGCAGCGACGAACCGTACCCCTCGCCCTTTGGGAGAGGGGGGACGGGGGTGAGGGAACGGGCATGGCGGGTTTCATTATCAGGGGGTGGCGCTCGCCATGCCCGTTTAATAACGCAGCGCAAATCCGCTCTGCGTCGAGAAACTGATCGCACTCGCCACGCCCGCACCAAAGCGTTTCGCCAGCCTGTCCGCGAATCCTTCCTTGACGGTAAAGTCCACGATATTTTCGGCCTTGATGACATCGCGCGCTACCGATTCCACGCTGCCGTAACCATCGGCCAGACCCATGGCCACACCCTCCTGGCCGTTCCACACCAGACCGCTGAAGGTATCCGGCGTTTCCCTGAGACGCTTGCCGCGCCCCTGCCTGACCACATCGATGAACTGCTGGTGTATCTGACCCAGCATCTGTTTGGCATATTCCTGCTGCTCGGGGCGTACCGTCGAGAAGGGGTCCATGAAGCCCTTGTTGGAACCGGCGGTAACCAGGCGGCGTTCCACGCCCAACTTTTCCATCGTTCCGGTAAAGCCAAAACCATCCATCAACACACCGATGGAACCGATCAGACTGGCCTTGTCGACAAAAATCTTGTCCGCCGCTGCCGCCACGTAATAGCCGCCGGACGCGCAAATATCCTCGACCACCACATACAGTGGAATCGCCGGGTACTTGGCGCGCAAGCGGCGAATTTCATCGTTGATTTGCCCGGCCTGCACCGGACTGCCGCCGGGACTGTTGATGCGCAGGATCACCCCTTGCGTGCCCTTGTCCTGAAACGCCTCCTGCAGACTGGGAATCAGATTGTCGGCGCTCGCCACGCTATCCGCCGCAATCACGCCCTGCATATCCACCAGCGCGGTGTGTTTGCCGGTACTCAAGGCGGTTTCGCTCTTGTCGAACCAACCCATGAAGATGAACAGCATGATGAACAGGTAGCCGAAAGTCAGCACCTTGAAAAAAATACTCCAGTGCCGCGCGCGACGTTGCTCCTGTATCGCCGACATCGCCAGTTTCTCCAGCACGCCGCGTTCCCAATTTTGATCAGACATTACAACTCCCTATATTCGTGAAAGGTGAAACGTGAAGGTGAGGCTGTGAAACGTGAAGGTTACGTTTCACATTTCACCTAGCCGCAAGCGGCGCATCACGTTTCACATTACTATGCATTAACTCTAAACCATGCGCGCAATTGCACGAAATCATCCAGCAGCGCGAGCGGTTGCAATGCCAGCAACTGCGCTGCCGGATGTGCGCCGTACCCGACCGCCAGCACATCCACCCCGGCGTTCTGCGCCAGCAACACATCGTGCGTGGTGTCGCCCACCATCAGCGTGCGCTCTGCGCTGACCGCCAATTCCTCCATCAGTTCAAACAGCATCGCCGGATTCGGCTTGGAAAAAGTCTGATCCGCCGTGCGTGTGGCGTGAAAATAGCGCTTCATGCCGCTGGATTTCAGCGCCCTGTCCAGCCCCGCACGGCTCTTGCCGGTGGCCACACCCAGCGCATAACCCGCCTCATGCAGCTCCGCGATGGTCTCACGCGCGCCCTCGAACAAAGGTATCGCCTGATCCTGTGCCAGAAAATAATGGCGGTAACGTTCCACCAGCGGAGCATACATCGTCTCCGGCGCATCCGGCACAGCATAGCGCAGCGCCTGTTCCAGCCCCAGGCCAATCACATGACGCGCAGTTTCATCGTCGGGTATCGTCAAACCCAAATCACGGCAAGCGGATTGAATTGATCCCGCGATAATCGCCGTAGAATCCATCACCGTGCCATCCCAATCGAACACAATCAAATCGTAGCGCTTGCTCATTACCCTTGAAACCACAAAAAAATAGTCGCCGATATTACCACCTTCGCGCTTCCCCCCCAACCTGTGCCACAATGCGCGCCATGAGAACGATAAAAAAGACAAATCCAGGAAACGTTTCCGCGAAAGACGATGCAGCAAAGCCGCGTCGTGCCGGAGTCAAAACAACACAAAAGACAGACAGAGGCTCGGTAAAAACCGTTGCCGAAAAACCGCGGCGCGCCACGGACAAAACGACTGCGAAATCAGACTCGCGTGGCAGTTCAGCGAAGACGCCCGCCCCCGGACGAGGGGATGCGCTCAAACCGCGCCGTGCTGTATCCAGGACTCCTGCCAAACAAAATTCACGTAGCGCGGCTGTGGAGACAAATGCGGTTAAACCGCGGCGCATCGGCACCAAGCTGACCCGGCTCCTGAGTTTAAATGTAGCGCCGGCCAAGCCCCCCGCCGGCACGCAAGTGAATATGGCAAAACCGCGTCATGCCGGAACTGAAACGCCCTCACTCACGCAATGGCTGCTGTATTGCCGCTCCGGCTTCGAGCAGGATTGCGCGCAGGAAACACTGCGTCAGGCACGCCTGCACAAGCCTGTCATCGCCGAACAGACCGACATCATTAACAACAGCGGTTATGCCGTCGTCACACTCAACGACCAGCCTCTGACGTTCCGCGAACTGATTTTCGCGCGCCAGCTGATCCGTCTGCACCAGACCATAGATGCATTGCCGGATCGTGACCGCCTGACACCGATACTCAACGCGATCACCGCGCTGCCCGGAAACTTTGGCGCGTTGTGGCTGGAAGTGCGGACACCAACGACGGCAAGACACTGTCCGCCTTCGTCCGGCGCTTCCAGCCCTTGCTGGAGGCGGCGCTGCGCGAACAGGGGCGCTTGCTGGATGACGTCAAGTCAGCGCGTTTGCACATTTTCTTCCCCGACAAAGCCTCCGTACTGATCGGCAGCAGCGATCCCTACAACAGCTCGGCAGCCCTGATGGGGATAGCGCGTCAGTCCATACCCGCCGAAGCACCGAGCCGCTCTACGCTGAAACTGGCCGAAGCCATCGAGACGTTCATGGATAAAAGCGAACAGACACGTTTGCTGCGCACCGGCATGACCGCAGTTGATCTGGGCGCCGCTCCCGGCGGCTGGACATGGCAGATGGTCAGTCGCGGCATCCGCGTCACGGCAGTGGACAACGGCCCGATGAAGGGTGTGCTGGCCAAACACCCGCTGGTCGAACATCTCAGGCAGGATGGCTTCAAATTCTCGCCGCGCAAAGCGGTGGACTGGCTGATCTGCGACATGGTCGAAAAACCCGCCAAAGTCGCCGAATTGATAGGCGCATGGTTCGTGGCAGGCTGGTGCAAGCACGCGATCTTCAACCTGAAGCTGCCGATGAAACAGCGCGTTATCGCGCTGGATGCCGCGCTGGGCGGCATCCGCACCCGTCTGGACGAGGAAGGCATCAGTTACAAATTACTGGCGAAACAGCTTTACCACGACCGCGAAGAAATCACCGTATTTCTGACCAAAACCAAGAACCGCTAAACTCGCATAGCTACCCAAAACCAGCTGGAAAGCGCCAACTGGCTGTACTTGCGCTACGCAGACTACGGCGGCGGGTAAGCGGTCAGATGTTCCGGTTCTTCTTGATCATATCGTAGGCAAGCTGAATCTCCTTGGCCTGCTCGGTCGCCATGGCGATCATGTCTTCCGGCATGCCCTGCCCGATCAGCTTGTCAGGGTGATATTGGCTGATCAGCTTGCGATAGGCGCGCTTAATCTCGACATCCGTGCTGTCTTTACTGACACCCAGCGCCTTATAAGCGTCGTCCAGTGCCTCCGCGACACTGGCCTGCCCGCCGGCGAAATGGGATTGATTCAGCACCATATCCATCAACTGGCGGAACGCGGCCTGATCGTAGCCGAGACGAGCGGCGATGTCGGTGAGCAAGGCTTCTTCCGCCGGATGAAAATGCCCGTCTGCCAACGCCATCACGAGCAGATAAACCAGCAACATTTGCTTCAGATTTTTAGTGTGCCCGCAAACAGCCTGAAAGCGCTGGTATGTCGGTGCGATGTCAAAATCCGGCGCTGCGCCCTGTTTGAAGGAAGCAATCGCCTGTGATCGATGCTGCTCAGTCATGCCCAGTTTTTGCATGAACTGCTCGACATGGGCGATCTCGTCCTGAGAAACATGCCCGTCTGCTTTGGCCAGTTTGCCCATCGAAATGAACACCGTCTCAAGAAAAACGGCCTGACGCAAGGCGTTTTGCAAGGGGTTGATCGCACCTGAACCATACGCCCTGATGCGATCGAAAAATGCCCCGGCGAACAGCCCGAGCAGCGCCCCGAAGAACCCTAAAAAATAATAACCCGCAATAAAACCTATGAGTTTGAACAAGACCACTCCAGAATGAAAATTAAGCGAAAACCAGCACCCCCAGGGAAAACATTATAACTCTGCAACCCCGCATATTATCGAGTACTTCAAAGGAAGAAATCCACATACATAGGCCTGAATACATAGACATTCCGGCCTATTGTGCAAAACAAATCCATTACCCAGAATGCCGCTGAACCAGACTTCCGCCCCCCGCCCGCTGGTTAACTCAATGTTTATGGTTGTTAAATCACCTTAATGGAGGAAAACAAAATGGCAAATGTGGACATCAAAACGATACTGTTAATGCGGGGCAACGTCGGCGTTGATGTCGCCGGGCTAAAGGTAGCCTTGCGCAAAGCGCTGGGTGCAGGTGCAGCGGCTTATGCCGGCTTGTCCGCCGGCGATGATTTCAACGCCGACACTCAGACAGCGGTGCGTGCCTGGCAGTCCAGCGTTGGCCTGGTGGCGGACGGCATCGCCGGGCCGCGCACCTTGTCCGCCCTAGGCATTACACCAGCCAATGTACTGGCTGTCAGCGTGGATACCACGCGGGTGAACGCGTTATTTCCCTACACCAAGACGTCCAACATTGCCAGAAATCTGCCTTATGTGACTGCGGCACTGGCCGCCTTCGGACTGACCGATGCAAACATGATCAGCACTGCACTGGGCACAATACGCGCCGAGACCGAGGGTTTCGTACCCATCGCCGAACTGCCTTCCCATTTTAATACGCTGCCCGGTCAGGCCGCTTTCAGCGCCTATGAATACAAGCTGGGCAACAAAAATTCAGGGGATGGCGCACGCTACCGCGGGCGTGGCTTTATACAATTAACCGGGCGAGATAACTACGAGAAATTCGGCAAGCTGCTCGATATTTCACTGGCGGACAACCCGGATTGCGCTTGCGCGCCGGAAGTGGCCGCCTGCCTGCTGGCCGCCTATCTGGATGCGCACCGGGACAGACTGAGCAAAGCGCTGGCCAAAGGCGACCTGAAGGCCGCACGCAAAGTAGTTAATGGCGGCAGCCACGGGCTTGAGCGTTTTTCCGAAACCTTCCGCATGGCGCAGAAAAGCTGGGCCGCGCAACCGCTCGTCGCTGCGCGCGTCAGGGCAGCCGCTCCAGTCACGGCGCGGCGCGCCAACCTCAATGTAAGGCGTGACCCGGCAGATCTGCGCGACCGGCAATACATGCCACCGCCGCATTCTCTGCCACAGGTATTTCCATCGGATGACGACATTCGGCACTTCATGGACAGTTATACCCGGGCCGGGCTCATTCTGGATCAGGGCCAGGAAGGCGCATGTACCGGTTTCGGACTGGCCTGCGTCATTAACTATCTGCGCTGGCGCTCTGCCGGGATGCCCAAACAACTCGAATCGGTCAGCCCGCGCATGCTATACAAATTCGCCCGGCGTTTCGATGAATACGAGGGCGAGAACTATGATGGCTCAAGCTGCCGGGGTGCGCTCAAGGGCTGGTATCACAACGGGGTCTGCCTGGAATCTATATGGCCTTACGCCGGAGGAGACGACACGCTGCCGACATCCGGCTGGGACAGCGATGCGACCGAACGGACACTGGGGGTGTATTACCGCATAGACCCTCAGGCCATCACCGATGTGCAGACAGCCATCCTGGAAGTCGGCGCGATATATGCTTCATCCTATACCCATCGGGGCTGGGACAGAGTCGAGGCCGGCGACAAAACGCCTGCTTCCCACACCGCCCTTCCGGTGATCGCCTATGATGGCTATCCCTCACGCAGCGGCGGGCACGCCTTCGCGCTGGTGGGTTACAACCGCATCGGCTTCGTGATACAGAACTCCTGGGGCGATCAGTGGGGAATCGGCGGATTTGCCGTGATCAGCTATGCCGACTGGATAATGCATGCCATGGATGTCTGGGTTGCCGCAATGGGTGTTCCGGGAGTCGTCTCCGGTCGCCTTGCCGGCGGAGAAGTGGCGGGCGCTGCCGCCGCTGCCACCCGTGACAACTGGTGGGACGAAGCAACAGCCTATCAGCACAGTATCGTGCTGGGCAACAATGGCTGCGTCAGTCGCTACGACAAACTGGATGGTGTTACGCGCACCCTGCAAAATCAGGCATGCGTTCTGCCGGACGACTGGTTCCGACGGAACGGGCAAGAGAAAAAACGTCTGGTGATCTATGCGCACGGCGGCCTGAACAGTGAAAAAGCCGCCATACAACGGGCTCAGGCGATGGGTCGGTATTTCCTCGGCAACGGCTGTTATCCCCTGTTCCTGATATGGAAGAGCGGGCTGCTGGAATCGCTGGGCAATATTCTGGCGGATAAATCCGCTTCCGGTGCGGCAGGTAAAGCGGGGGGAGCCCGCGACTGGCTGAACGACAAGATTACCGATCCCGTCGTCGAAAAAACCATAGGACGTCCACTCGCCCGCCCGCTGTGGAGCGAAATGAAGGAAAACGCTGAACTCGCGGCGGAAAGCGGACGAGGTGGCGACCTGTTGACCGAAGCGCTGCGTTCGCTATCGGGCAGCTGGGGAGACGCCTTCGAGATACACCTCATGGGCCATTCCGCCGGTTCCATCGCTCTGGGCAGATTGCTCGGCAATCTGGCGCAGAAGAATCTGATCGACAACGTCAAATCCGTCCATCTGTACGCCCCGGCCTGCACCGTCGCCTTTGCCAACCGGCACTATGCGCCACAAGCCGAAATCATGAAGAAACTGCATCTGGACATTCTGGCAGATCAGCGCGAGCAGGATGACAACGTGGCGTACATCTACCAGAAATCCCTGCTCTACTTCGTTTCCAACGCGCTGGAGGCAGATTTACGCATGCCTGTCCTCGGCCTGGAAAACGTTTACAACCCGCATTATTCAGGCTGGAATGGTTCGTCCAGCACCGCTGAAGCCCTTACCAACTGGTGCAACGCAGTGGAAATCAGCAAACTGAAGAACCGCCTTACCGTCCACCACGAAGATAAAATCCTCACCCGGCGCGGCAACGGCAGCGATAAACCCGACAAGATCGCAAACGCATCGCATGGCGGCTTCGACAACAATATCGACATCCTCAGCAAAACGCTGGAACGGATCACCGGCGCGCCGCTCGCACTGCCGGTCGACGATCTGGTCGGGTTCTGAATGCTCAGGCTTGCAAACGGGTCGGCATCATTTTGTTCCGGCAAAGTGATGCGGCTGACCAGGTTTGTATTTACGCCTTGAGTGTCAGCAAAAAGATACTTTCATGCAAACGGCTCAGGCCACGCGCCGCAAAGCGCGGGTTAGCCGCCAGCACATCGTACTGCGCCAGCAGACGAATTTCTGCGTATTCACCGTAGAGCGCCTCGACTTCTCCGCCTGACAATGCAAACGGCGGGCCGGCCATTTCTGCCTGTGGATAATCAAAGGTAACGAGCAATATCTGTGTTGCAGGCGGCAAAACACTGAGCAGGTGGCGCACATAGCGCGCACGCATTTCCGGTGGCAAGGCGACCATGGATGCGCGGTCATATACCGAGTGTACTTTTTTCAAGTCCTCCTGGCTCAGGTCAAAAAAATCACCACACAGTATGCGCATGCGATCCGCTACACAGTAATCAAATTTTTCACAGGCGCCGTGATCCGGGTCATATCCGCTCTCCTTGAAGAACGCCTGCACCGCGACAGGACTGAGCTCCACGCCCAGCACAGCGCACCCTTGGGATCTGAGCCACAGCATATCGAGGCTTTTACCGCACAGCGGCACAAATATCTCGCCGCCCTGAACCTGAGGCAGTTCCTGCCAGAATTGGCGCAAATAGGGATTAATCTCTTGCTGGTGAAACCCGGTTTCTTCCCGTTCCCAGCGTTCCAGCCAAAAATCTTTTTCCATCGTTATATCCCGCTCGGTATTGTTCAAAGGTCAGAAACGACTACCCCACCCACTTCCTCGCGTTCTGGAACATCTTCAGCCAGGCGCCGTTTTCCTGCCACTCACGCGGATGCCATGAGTTCTGCACGGCGCGGAATACGCGTTCGGGGTGCGGCATCATGATGGAGAAGCGCCCGTCCGGCGTGGTCAGGCCAGTGATGCCTTGCGGCGAGCCGTTCGGGTTGAGCGGGTAGGTTTCCGTGGGCGCACCGCGATTATCGACGTAACGCAACGTGACCAGTTCCTGCGCGGCTTTCAGACGCCTGGCCGTGCCAAAATCGGCATAGCCTTCGCCGTGTGCGACCACAATCGGCATGCGGCTGCCCGCCATGCCGTTAAAAAATATTGAGGGTGAAGGCTGCACTTCCACCATCACGAAACGCGCTTCAAATTGCTCGGACTGGTTACGCGAGAAGTGCGCCCAGTTTTCGGCTCCGGGGATAATTTCGTGCAGATTGCTCATCATCTGACAGCCGTTGCACACGCCCAGCGCCAGTGTGTCGTCGCGTTTGAAGAACGCCTCGAATTCGTCGCGTGCGCGGCTGTTGAGCAGAATGGATTTTGCCCAGCCTTCGCCTGCACCCAGCACGTCGCCGTAGGAGAAACCGCCGCACGCCGCCACGCCCTTGAAGTCGCTCAAACTGACGCGGCCGCTGATGACATCGCTCATGTGCACGTCCACCGCCGTGAATCCGGCGCGGTCGAACGCCGCCGCCATTTCCACCTGGCCGTTCACGCCCTGCTCGCGCAGGATCGCCATCTTCGGACGGCTGCGCAATATTGCCGGCGCTTCGTTCAGATCGTAGCTCAGCTTCGCATGCAGGCCGGGGTCGGCCACATCCAGCAGACGGTCGAATTCGGATTGCGCGCAGTCCGGATTGTCACGCAGCTTCTGCATCTGGCAGGTAGTTTCAGACCAGATACGATGCAGGTTCATGCCGCTCTCGCTGAACAACGTGTCGCCGCCGCGCGAAATGACGATCAAGCCGCTCTGATTCGGTGTGGCGATCTTCTGCACACTCTTCAGCCCGACGTCATTCGCCCGTTGCAGCACATACGCCACATCGCGGTTCTTCACCTGAACAACCGCACCCAGCTCTTCGTTAAACAGTGCGCGCAAGGTATCGCCGTGCATCTCATCAAGCTTGATATCCAGACCGATGTGCGATGCGAAGGACATCTCGACGAGCGACACCAGCGCGCCGCCATCAGAACGGTCGTGATAGGCGAGCAGTATGTTGTCCGAATTAAGCGACTGGATCAGTTCAAAAAAGGATTTAAGCAGCGCAGCAGAATCCACATCCGGTGCGACATCGCCCACCTGTTTGTACACTTGAGCCAGCGCCGAGCCACCCATGCGGTTCTTGCCCTGCCCCAGATCGATCAGCAACAGCGTCGTGTCGAGGTCGGCGGACAGTTGCGGCGTGAGCGTCTTGCGCGCATCCATGCCGGGCGCAAACGCAGTCACAATCAGCGACAACGGTGCAGTGACGGATTTATTCTCTTCGCCTTCCTGCCAGGCGGTTTTCATCGACATGGAATCCTTGCCGACCGGAATGCCAATACCTAAGTCAGGACACAGCTCCATGCCCACCGCGCGAACGGTATCGAACAGTGCGGCATCTTCGCCGTGATGACCGGCTGCGGCCATCCAGTTCGCCGATAGTTTGATGTCACCTATCTTGGCGATGCGTGCCGCCGCGATGTTGGTGATCGCCTCGCCCACGGCCATACGCCCGGACGCGGCAGCATTGACCAGTGCCAGCGGCGTGCGTTCGCCCAGTGCATAGGCTTCGGCGAGATGGGTATTGAAACCCATCAGTGTAACGGCCACATCCGCCACCGGCACTTGCCAGGGGCCGACCATCTGATCGCGTGCGGTCATGCCGCCCACGGTACGATCGCCGATGCTGATCAGAAAAGTCTTGTCGGCCACGGCGGGCAGACGCAATACGCGGGTGATAGACTCACGCAGGTCGAGCGCCCCGGAATCGAAGGCCGCCAGTTTAGGTATTTCGCGCACCACCGTGCGCGTCATTTTAGGCGGTTTACCAAGCAACACCGACAGCGGCATGTTGACCGGATCGTTATCGAACTCGGTGTCATGCACGATAATCTGATCTGCCTCAATGGCGACGCCGACCACCGCAAACGGGCAGCGTTCGCGCTCGCAGAAGGCGCGGAATTCATCCAGACGCTCGGGCGCGATGGCCAGCACATAACGTTCCTGCGATTCGTTGCACCATATCTGTCTGGGTGACATACCCGTCTCGTCCAGCGGAATCTTGCGCAACTCAAAGTTCGCGCCACGTCCGCCGCCATGCACCAGTTCCGGCAGCGCATTGGACATACCGCCCGCACCGACATCGTGTATCGACAGAATGGGATTATCTGCGCCCAACTGCCAGCAACGGTCGATCACTTCCTGCGCGCGGCGCTGCATCTCGGGGTTGCCACGCTGCACCGAATCGAAGTCCAGATTTTCGGCATTGCTGCCGGTATCCATGCTCGATGCCGCACCGCCGCCCAGACCGATCAGCATGCCCGGCCCGCCCAGATGCACCACTAACGCACCCACCGGCAGATCGTGCTTGTGGGTGTGGATCGCCGCGATGCTGCCCACCCCGCCCGCCAGCATGATGGGCTTGTGGTAGCCGCGCATCTCGCCGCCGACGTTTTCTTCAAAGGTGCGGAAATAGCCGGTCAGATTCGGACGGCCGAATTCATTGTTGAATGCCGCACCGCCCAGCGGGCCATCCAGCATGATCTGCAGCGCGGTAACGATGCGGGACGGTTTGCCGTAAATGGCACCCTCTCCCCCAACCCCTCTCCCGCCTACGGGCGAGGGGAGCTTTTCCCAGGGCTGTTCAAAACCCGGAATATTCAGATTGGATACCGAGAAACCGGTCAGACCGGCCTTGGGACGCGAGCCGATACCGGTCGCACCCTCATCGCGTATCTCGCCGCCCGAGCCTGTCGCTGCACCGGCAAACGGTGCGATTGCGGTCGGATGGTTATGCGTCTCCACCTTCATCAGCGTATGCGTCAGTTCCTCGCTGAATTTATAGCTGCCGTCGGCACGCGGATAGAAACGATCAATACGCGCCCCGGTAATCACCGACGAATTATCGGAATAAGCGACCACCGTACCCTCGGGGCTGACCTTGTGGGTGTTGCGTATCATGCCGAACAGCGACATATCCTGCACCACACCGTCTATCACCCAGTCGGCATTAAAAATCTTGTGGCGACAATGCTCGGAATTGGCCTGCGCGAACATCATCAGCTCAACATCGGTCGGATTGCGTTTCAGTTTCCGGAAGTTTTCCACCAGATATTCGATTTCGTCCTGTGACAACGCCAGCCCCATTTCGCGGTTGGCAGCGGCGAGTGCCTCGCAGCCGCCCTGCAATATATCCACTGTTGCCAGCGGTTGCGGTTCACCGTGACGGAATATTTTTTCTGCCGCATCGTCAATCGCAGCCAGCACCGACTCCGTCATGCGGTCATGCAGCAACGGCAATACCGCAGCGCGTTCCGTAGCGCTCAACGCCGCACCGTTATTGCCTGAAAGGTAATAAATCACACCGCGCTCGATACGCTGCACACCGGTCAGACCGCAATGCTGCGCGATGTCGGTAGCCTTGGTGGACCAGGGTGAAATCGTGCCCAGACGCGGCACCACCAGTACGCGTTCACCCGCAGGTTCGTCCGCCATTTTTCCCAGACCCAGCACCTTGTCCAGAAGACCGGCTTGCGCTTTGCCCAGCTTCGCGCCTTTGCACAATGCGCTGAAATAGCAATGGCGCGCATCGATGAGCACGACCTCGGGCGCGACGGCGCTCAAGGCGGCGCGCAATTTTTCCAGACGAAAAGCGGATAGGGCTGAACTGCCGACAGAGACTTTGAACATAACGGTGACGGTGAGAATAAAATTCGGGACGCGATTATACTATGCCCCGCGCCCCATATAAGCCGACCATTTAACGAATCCATCATGGAACTACGCCACATCACGCAACAACAGCTTGCAGGACTCTTGCCCCAACGTCCGAAAGACAGCCACAAAGCCCTGTTCGGCGCGGTCTGTGTTGTGGGCGGCGCGGCGGGCATGACGGGGGCCGCCCTGTTGGCAGGGCGCGCTGCGCTCAAGCTGGGCGCAGGTTGCATACATGTCGGCCTGCTGACGGACAACGCGCCGGCGGTGGATTTTGTGCAACTGGAACTGATGCTGCATCAGGCAGCGGCTGCGCTAAAGTTGCCTAACATCACTGTTTTGGCAGCGGGTTGTGGCATGGGAACATCGCTGGCAGCACATGATCTGCTTCTCGATGCGCTAAATAGCGATATTCCGCTGGTGCTGGATGCGGATGCGCTAAATCTGATTACTATACACTCAGATTTGCGCGACTTAGCTGTTGCACGTAAAGCCGATACCGTACTCACCCCGCACCCCGGCGAAGCCGCGCGCCTGCTCAATTGCAGCACTGCAGAAATTCAGGCTGACCGCGTTGTGGCGGTGCAAAAAATTAACCGGATATTTGCCTGCTCCGTGTTACTGAAGGGCGCCGACAGCCTGTGCGCCACCCGCGACGGACAACTGTTCGTTAATCACACCGGCAACCCCGGCATGAGCGCCCCCGGCATGGGCGATGTACTGGCGGGCATGATTGCCGCCTTCATTGCGCAAGGGCTGAAAGCGGATGATGCACTGCTGCTGGCGGTACACCTGCACGGTGCGGCAGGCGACGAACTGGCGAAACAAACCGCTATCGGCATGACCGCCACGGAAGTCACCGATCAGGCGCGACAACTTTTAAATATATGGGCATCCCAATCGTAGGTTGGGCAGTTTTGTCCAACCTATCAGAATTTGGTTGGCGTCCTTATTGTTTCGTAATTTTCCAATACCTCGCACAGGCTTTAGGAAGTGGCTCGGGTGTATCAGTCTTTTTTAACTCAAACTCACTGCAGCCCCCAGTTTTCACTCGCCCACTCATTTCATTTTCTTCGTCAATTTGTCCGCTTAGATTAACCGTTCCATATCCAGATGGCTGAACAATCCAGCTCCTACCAATAAATTCTACCCGTTGCGATTTTTTGTTGTAAATACCATCCATCTCAAAACAACCTTCAGGAACATTTGGATTTTCGATAAGTGGATAGAAGTGAAACAATGCACGAACATGCTTTCTATCGGTTTGCTCGGTATGTAAAGTTAACCCGCTATTCCCTTGTTGGCATGTGTAGCGTCCTTCCCATGCACCGGATATCGTACCCTCCGCATAAGCTGCACTGACTGCAAATGCCAAGCTGATAATGCCGTTAACAACTAAAACCATGAAAGTTTTTCTTTTCATCAAACACTCCGAAGTGATAAAAAATTGTGCAGTTACAATTAGATAGAAAATTTTTAAAAACTTGCCAGTATGTATTGTCGCTTCACTCTAAAAGTAATTGTCACCATTACAGCAGCGATCGCCTATAGCGAGCCACCAACTTTGCCGCAACCTTCTTACTTTCATGTTTATTTTTGGCAACTTTAGCTTGAGCCGCCACAGTGTCATTCTGGACGACCGTCACAAATTCCTGCGTGACCGATTCTGTTCTCTTGCTTGCAGAACCCTCGATCTCGCCTTTCAGTACCGTCAAAACTTTCTCCACCTGCGAAGCCCCATAAATGAATGATTGGTTGTAGGCAACTGTAATATCTACCACCGCGCCACTATGCTTACCCGCAATCTTGATCGTCACCGCATAGTCATCATAAGTGCACTAGACAATCCCAGCGCGTATGGCGTAATGTGAGGTGTCAATAAGCGAAGCGCACTGCACCGGATGTTTTTATTTGGCGCAATAATAATTGCGCCGTACGGGTTGTTTGCTAAATCAGTGTCCATCCCAATCTTAGGGTGGGCACGTTGTGCCCACCCTATCGCTCTCAATGCGCACGCTTTTTATTCACAACCACAAACCCTTGCATGTCACCCGCAACCTTCACTGGCAAATCAAGCATCCGATCACCCAACTCAAAAGTTCGCGCAACTGTTGTTTCGGAATTCGATTGAATAATGACACGAGTAGCATCTTTATCCGTTTTCTCTGCCGTCATCTGCAGTGTAAGTTTATCGTCGCTAAATAATGCCGTTGCTGAATCCTCGTTTTGCGAACGAATGAATCCGCCATTTGTCCGCGCCACCTTGCGAAATAAATTAACAGCCTCTTTCACGGAACCCTTACCTTCCAGCGTCACAGTTGTCGAATTTCCTTTGGTAAATAAATCCGCCCCTGGAACTGAAGAACCAAATTCAGCACAACCGAAAAGTGAAACAGAACTCAACAACGCAAGCATCAACAAACTTTTTTTCATGGCCATTCCCTAACAATTTAATTCGCGATTAAAAATCCTACTTTTGCAGGCAACTTTGCCAGCAAAAAGAGTGCGTTATTTATGCTTGGTGATAGATGCCACCGCATTTGTGGCAGAGCTGCGCACAATCTTCAAGTCCGCTACAAAGCGGAATTACCCACGGCTGATAATTGCATTATTTAAAGCATCGACAACACGCGTTACAAAAACACCATCCTTCGATGTATATCCCTTTGACGCTCCTGATGCAGATGTAGTAACAACAATGTGTTTGGCCTTCAAAAACATAAAAATCATGCCCGCGATTACCCAAAACACCAAAGCTGTCATTACTGAACTTGACAAAATCATCATCCCAAAAAAAATCAAAGGGACTATTAAGAACCATTTCACATCAATTTTTTGTGTAGTCACGGATGTAATACCGCTCAAGGCAACTGTTTGGGGTTGCTTCCGAACAGTAAATATATAACGAGCATTGGTAACAGTTACGCCTCTTTCATTCAAAAACGATTTTTCTTCCATCTTGCCCCCTTAAGTTTTAAGTTTATTTGAAGCCTGTAGTTATTTTCGAATACGACATAAACGATACGTCACACCAGGGCAGCGCCAGCGCAACCTGTCGCATTATGTCTATCGGCTATTATTTATGCAATAGCCTTTGCCGTATGACGGATATATAGCTGATAGCAATACAATCTTAAGCATTATGGAAGAACGCATCAAAGAAGCGCGCAAAGCACTGGGATGGAGTCAAGCGGATTTGGCTCGGCGCATGTATGTCACGCAACCTTCGGTGGCAGACTGGGAGTCTGGGCGCAAGGCCCCTCATACGAAAAACCTAGCGCGACTGGCCATAATGCTGGGGGTGAATTTTGAGTGGCTTTCCACCGGGCTCGGCAAAATGATTTCTTCCTCAACACTCAGCACGCAAGAATCCACCACCAATGACTGGATACTGCCGGAAGAGCTCAGCCTGTTAAGCACCTACTCTCGCCTCAAACCCAAGCAGCGGACAGCACTGTTGGGATTTCTGGAATCCTTGGAGTAGCGGAGCAGGCGAGGCACAACTTAACTTGTCGGCACGGAGAGGTACTTGGAACCAGAAGTTGCGTTTGGAATAGTGCTGCGGGAATTGCGAAAACAGCGTGCGCTGTCGCAAGAAGCCCTCGCACATGAATCCGACCCGGAGCGCAACTACATTTCACTGCTGGAACTTGGCCGCAACAGCGCAAGCATCAAAATCATCTTCAAGCTATCGCCCGTTCTGGGCGTGTCGATTTCCAAATTTATGGGCCAAGTCGAAATTATTTTGGTCAGCGCCAAAAAAACTTCACCCTGCAGCTCCGCATCATCAAGCGAATCCTGACTCTCTAGCTCACAGGAGAAAACAGGCCAGGCCCAAGCTCTAAGTTTTGGATTGATTTTTTCGTGCCGCACAAAATTTCGCGGGTTGCTTTAACCAGCCAAATCGTGTCATTTTCTATTGCCACTTCGTTCATATTTGCTATTATGGTGCGAATTATTCCTACCATTAGCTCGAAGGAACCCCAATGGCTACCGCCGAAAAAATCAGCATTGCCTTGCCACCAGAAATGGTTCATATCGTCCGTGGCGCGGTTGCTACCGGCGAATATGCATCGAGCAGCGAAGTCATTCGTGATGCGTTACGCGACTGGACACACAAGCGCAACTTGCGCCTACAAGGCGTTACCGAATTGCGCCGAGTCTGGCAGGAAGCCCTGATCGACAAAACTCCCGGCATTTCGCCAAACGACGTACTCGATCGACTGGAACGCAAGTATCAAACTATCGCCGATGGTGCGAATATAGCAAAATGATGCAACTGGAACTTTCACGCAATATTGAAGGCGATCTGGATGACATCGCAGACTATATCGCACAAGATAACCCGCATCGTGCCGTTACATTTATCCAGGACATACGCGCAAAGTTTTCCGACATCCAGCGTAACCCACTGATCTATCAACTTCGTCCCGATATTGGTGAGGAAGCACGCATGGCAACCATCGGCAACCATGCAATTCTTTTCCGTCTCACGGGAGAAGCCATCAGAATTGAACGCATTGTTTACGGTGGTCGTGATTTACCAGGGATTTTCGAACTTGAATGAACCGTCCCATAGCGCGTGGTGGCGTCAGAAAGTGCAAACGTCCGCGGTAACATGATGTCGGAACGCCTCCGGCTTCCGACCTACCCAACTATTTACCACTCACCACTTACGAGCCTTTCATGACTACTCCAATAGACATCTCTGAACAAGCCGGCGTGCGCTATCTGCACTTCGGTTCAACCTGGGTACAAGGCGCGATGCGCATTGCCCGCCCGTGGAATCTGGAACTGGAATACACCCGCGAAATGATGGCCTCGTTGCTGTTGCGCGACGAGGCCCGCTGGCCGCGCAAAATACTGCTGATTGGTCTGGGCGCAGCCTCGCTGACCAAATTCCTTTATCGCTACCGCCCGCTGGCGCATCTGACCATCGTCGAGATCGAACCGGCGGTGGTCGCCGCTGCCAGGCACTTCTTCAAACTGCCCGATGACGATAAACGCATCCATCTGGTGATCGGCTGTGGCGCGGAATTTGTACTCGGCACAGACAAAAAATTCGACCTGATACTGGTGGATGGTTTCAACGAACACGCCCATCCCGGCGAATTGAACAGCCTGCCTTTTTATCAGGCCTGCCGCAGCAGGTTGAGCGACCAGGGCATCATGGCGGTCAATCTGCTCGGTCTTTGCAAAGGCGTGCTGGGCGGCTTTGCGCATATCCTCGATGCCTTCGACGAACGCGCACTGATGTTCCCTTCCTGCGAGAGCGGCAATACCATTGCCTTTGCCGCCGACGGCGAGACTGTCAGCATTAACCTGGACGATTTGAAAGAAAATGCCGAGGCATTCAGGGAAGAAACCGGCCTGAACCTGTTGCCGACGCTGACACGCCTGGCACAGGCCAAAACCTGCGCGAACAACACGCTGGTTATATAGCCGGGAAAAATACCCTACGCGCGTTTTTTGTTTTAGCATACGCACTCACCTCGGGAGGGAGCCATGCTACGTATCGTCTTGCTGTGCAGTCTTTTGTCTTTCGGTATTTCGGCCCGTGCCGAGACTGAAACCTATAACCGCGTGGATTTCCAGGTCGAAGCCGCGCGTGAAGTCGCCAATGACCTGCTCGTCACCCGCCTGAGCGCGGACATTCAGGACAGCAAACCGGCCCGTGTCGCGCAGCAACTCAACAACACGTTGAATGATGCACTCAAGCAGGCCGCCTCGTTCGCTACCGTCAAGACCCGCAGCGGCAATCAGCGCACCTATCCTGTGTATGGAAAAAACAATCAGATCAGCGCCTGGCGCGGGCATGGCGAAATTCAGCTGGAGAGCCGTGATTTCAAGGCGGCGGGCGAGCTGATCATGCAGTTGCAAACCACGCTGCAACTGGGCAGCGTGCAATTCACGATTGCGCCGGATACCCGCAGTCAGATTGAGAATGAACTGATCTCTGCAGCCATCAAAGCCTTTCAGCAGCGCGCCGTAGCGATACAGACCGCCGTCGGCGCAAAATCTTACCAGATCGTGCGTTTCGCCATCACCAGTGGCGGCATGCCGCCGACCTATCCTATACAGATGATGCGCAGCAGTGCCATGGCGGACGAGGCGATCCCGACACCCGAGTTTGCCGGTGGCGAGTCCCGCATGACGGCGCAGATCACCGGCACCATTGAGCTACAGTAAACCGTTTTCGTGTCTTTGCGAGTTACTGTCCAGAGGCTGTATCCCTGCAAGCATCATTACGTGGACAGTTTTTAACTTCTTGGTTAAAGTACGTGCCATGCGTCATTCCTTGTTTGCCCGATTCCTGCTTATTTTCGCCCTGCTGTTCGCGCAGCTGGGCGGCTTGACGCATGGCATATCGCATACCCTGGCCGATCAGTCACAGGACCAATCCCTGCCGCATGACAAGCACTGCGACCTGTGCGCAGCATACGCGCAGCTGGGCAGCGCAATCGCTGGCAACGCCCTCCATTTTTCGCCGGGCGATAATCAGGAAACACGACTACAGCCGCTTTTCACTGCGAGCACTTCTGTCACCTTCAGCGCCTACTCGGCACGCGCCCCGCCCCGTTCCGCATAAATTATCTCTTTCCAACATGCTTGTAGGTCGGGCTTCAGCCCGACATGTCGGGTTAATACCGCAAGGGCATTCCCACGCAACAACGCAGCCAAGGCTGCTGTTACTGAATGAAAACCCGACCTACGAGCTGAGATTTTTCATTGCAGGGGAAAAAATGTTCAAGAAAACGTATTTGAGCGCAGCGATTGCCGCGCTGTTGTGCCATTCGTTCGCCGCATCCGCCGCGAACGACCCGGATCTGCAAGCCATCCGCGAGCAGATTCAGCAATTAAAACAAAGCTATGAGCAACGCATCACCCAGCTCGAACAGCGTTTGGCGCAGGCTGAGGCCGACAGCCGCGAAAGTGTGCCGGTTCAAGCACAAGCCACCGCACCAGCCGCAAGCAGCAGCGAAAGTGCGTTCAACCCGGCCATCTTACTGATACTGGGCGGCACTTACGGGCAACTCTCACAAAACCCCGCCGCCCCGGCAACCGGCTTCGCCATGAGTGCCCATCCCGGCCATCAACAGGGATTCAACCTTGGCGAATCCGAGCTGGGTATCTCTGCCAACATCGACCCTGATTTTCGCGGTGTCGCCACACTGGCGCTCGCGTCGGCAGGCGGCGTGACGGTTGAAAACGCCTTCGTGCAAACTTCCGCACTGAGCAACGGCCTCAATCTCAAGTTTGGCCGCTATTTCTCCGCTTTGGGCTACCTCAACGAGCAACATGCCCATGCCTGGGATTTTGTCGATCAACCGCTGGTTTATGCCGCACTGTGGAACAATCAACTAGGCGAAGACGGCGTACAACTCAAATGGTTGGCACCCACCGACACCTTCATCGAAATCGGCGCCGAGCTCGGACGCGGGCGCGGCTTTCCCGGCTCGGACCGCGTCAGGAACGGCGCGGGTTCCGGCGTGCTGTTCGCCCATATCGGTGATGACATCGGTATCGAACACAGCTGGCGCGTCGGCGCATCGTTGCACCGGACGCGAGCAGCGGATCGCGTCAGCGATGCGGTAGCCGATCTGCCCGGAACTGTCGGCGGCGTGAGCAATAGCTTCAGCGGCGACAGCCGGACAGCCGGCATGGATTTTGTCTGGAAATACTCGCCCGGCGGCAACAGCCGCCACCTTAAAGTTCAGGGCGAATATTTCCAGCGCCGTGAAAGCGGTCTGCTGACTTACGACACGGCATTTGCCAACATAACTGATCGCTACACCAGCACCCAATCCGGCTGGTATCTGCAAAGCGTTTACCAATTCATGCCGCATTGGCGCAGCGGTTTGCGCTATGACCGTCTGGCTCCGGGTACGGCCAGCGTGGGCGCGCTGAATGCGGGTAACATTATCAGCAACTACGGCTTTCAGCCCACCCGCACCAGCCTGATGCTGGACTACAGCCCCAGCGAGTTTTCGCGTCTGCGCCTGCAACTGGCAAGGGACAACTCACGACAAGGCCGGCCTGACAATCAGTTCTTCGTGCAATACATCATGAGCCTGGGCGCGCACGGTGCGCATCAGTACTG
>JAUSLX010000176.1 GCA_030645775.1 Gallionella sp.
ACGGAGGTATCTTTGACTACGATACCAAGCAGGAACGGCTGACCGAAGTTTGCGAACTCGCCGAAGACCCGGCCATCTGGCAGGACGCCAAGCGGGCGCAGGAATTGGGACGCGAGCGCAAGATGCTCGAAGGCGTGGTGCTCGGCCTGGGTAAAATTCAGCAAGACCTTGCTGATGCCGCCGAATTGTTCGAGATGTCGCAGGAAGAAAATGACGACGAGTCCTTGAACAGCACCGCTGCCGACATTCAGGACATCGAACGTCGCGTCGCGGAGATGGAATTCCGCCGCATGTTCAATCATCCAATGGACCCGAACAGCTGTTTTGTCGACATACAGGCCGGTTCAGGCGGCACCGAAGCGCAGGACTGGGCTTCCATGCTGATGCGCATGTATCTGCGCTATGCCGAACGCAAAGGCTTTCAGGTGGAAATTCTGGAAATATCCGACGGCGATGTCGCCGGTATCAAGGGCGCATCGCTGAAGATCATCGGCGAATACGCCTTCGGTCATTTGCGCACCGAGACCGGCGTGCACAGGCTGGTGCGCAAATCGCCGTTCGATTCCGGCAACCGTCGCCACACCTCGTTTTCCAGCGTATTCGTTTACCCGGAAGTGGATGACTCGATCGAGATCGACATTAACCCGGCCGATCTGCGCGTGGATACCTACCGCGCTTCCGGTGCGGGTGGTCAGCACATCAACAAGACCGACTCGGCCGTGCGTATCACTCACATCCCGACCAATATCGTGGTGCAGTGTCAGAGCGACCGTTCGCAACACCGCAACCGCGCCGAAGCGATGGCGATGCTCAAATCACGCATGTATGAAGAGGAATTGCGCAAGCGCAATGCCGAGAAGCAGGCCATGGAAGACGGCAAAACCGACATCGGCTGGGGGCATCAGATCCGCTCTTACGTGCTGGATCAGTCGCGTATCAAGGACTTGCGTACCAACTATGAGGTCGGCAATACTCAGGGCGTGCTGGATGGCGATCTGGACGACTTTATCTCGGCCAGTCTGAAACAGGGCGTTTAACGGGCATAGAAATTGTATGAAAGCTGCTATGCCCACCCCCTCTCCCCTACCTCTCTCCCGCCAGCGGGAGAGAGTGATACTGTCTCGCTACGCGAGTCTCTCGTTAAACCATGTCTGAGCAAAATTCGCTGGCTGAATTTTTTGCGCCGGGCATCGACCCGCAGGATGTGCCGCAGTTTTTTCCGCTGTTTGCGGCCAAGCCGCTGATAGGCGCGATGATCGCGCTGTTTCGCGGCGGCGACGAGGAAGTGCTGGTGCGCCTGGTGGTGTTACGCGAAATCGGGTTACGGGCGGATGCGCCGGACTGGTCGCCGCGCGAACTGGAGTCGCACTTCGCGTTTTTCGCCACGGCCAAACTCAATACCGTACTCAGTCGTCTGCGCGAGCATGAGTTGCTGCTCTGGAATGCCGAAGGTCGCGTCTATCGCCTGTCCAGTGCCGGGCGCATGGTGTTGGCGGCACTCTCCAATCTGTTGTCATTCAGCACCGAACAGGATAGCGAGCTGGGATTTTATGCGGCACAAATCGCAGCCGGCTCGGCGGTAGGAAAGCTCTCCCCCGAAGCCCTTGCGCACCTGCTGGCGCGGCTGGCCGAACTGGAGAGCGAATTCGAACAGGCGATTACTTCAGGTTCGGAATTCCGGCTGCGTTCCGCGCAAAACAAGCTGGAATCCGTGCAGCAATGGATGAACAAGGCCAACGAGGTGATGAAAAATCTGGGCGCGGATGGCTACCCGGACGACGCCAGTTGGCGGCTGGCGCAGGAGATCGGCAACCGCCAGTCGCGGCTGGATCGCATGTCGGCTATCTTCCAGCGCGAGCTCGCCGCCATCGCCCGCCAGCAGGTGCATCTGTCGCAAGGTGGCCTGTCTTCTTCCGAGCTGGCGGGCTGGCTCAAACAACGTTCGCTGGACGAACTGGTCGCCCTGGCCTGTAACCAGCTCGCCGTCACACCCGAAGCGACCTTCCTGCTGCCCGACGTGATGCTGGACAACACCGAGGAATTCTTCGAGCGCGAACAACCCAACAAGCGCGTCTCCATCCTGCCCTCACCTGCCGAAATCGAGTATATCAGCGACATGCCGGTCGAGCCGCCGCCGCAACTGGCCGCGCTCACCCGCCTGCTGCAAGGCTTGCAGGAGACGCTGTCGGTGAGCGATGCGGTGGTGGGCGACAGTTTCAGCGCCGCGTCTTATCGTCTGTCTTTGCTGACCTTTATCGGCGAGCAGAATGTCGATCCCGAACTGGCGCCGCTGGCCGCTTTGTCGCTAATCCTGCGCTGGAATGATGACTTGTCGCCGGTACACCGCAACGAAGTCGCCCGTTTGAGTTCAGGCGAACTTATCCCTTTCAAGGAAATATCCGAATGAATCATGATTACGCCGCGCGTCTGATCGCGCGCTTGCTGGCGCAGCGCTATTTGCCGCGCGAAGATGTCGAAGTGCGCCGTCTGCTGGTGGACAGCAGTTTCCGCGACGAAGTGGAGCAGCGCCTCGCAAGCTGCGGCCTGCGTTTGCTGGCCCAGCCTTTTGCCGCCCATGTCGGCATCGCTCTGTTGCGCGAAACCGAGAGCGCGGTAT
>JAUSLX010000177.1 GCA_030645775.1 Gallionella sp.
GGTCCAACCACCTTCTTGTCAACGGCGTGGCATGCGCCACACTTTGCTTTGCCTGTTGCTGGCATATCAACAGCCATTGCTGAACCTGCAATCATCAAACCTGCTGCTACGGTCATGCTTACGACGATAGATTTCATATATTCTCTCCGTTTTATGATCAAAAAGCTAAAAATCGTGAAGGCTTAGCCTCCGCTGGTGATTCTAAACAACTCCGCTCAGTTTGCCTACCTACTTCTCTGACCGTACGCGACTAACGCCGGCGCACGCGCTCCGGTTGACAACTCATTGCAAATTCAGCACGAACCTTGCCAGCGTCGTCCTGTCCGCCTCACTTATTTTCGAATTACCCGGCATCGCCATGCTACCCCACACGCCACTGCCACCCTTGGCTATCTTATTCACCAGATGCGCTTCTGCGCCCGCATCACCGCGATATTTGACTGCCACCGCTTTCCAGGAGGGCCCAACCATCTTTCTGTCAATGGCATGGCAAGCCATACAATTGTTCTGCTTCGCCAATGCCAGCGCATCGGCCTCGGACACCACGGGCTTAGGTACTGTTGCAGCCGCAACAGCGGGTGCTGCTACCGCCGCCATTTCCTTGACCGGCGCAACGGCCTGTTCTTCCACTGCAGCAATTTTTGCCTTGGCTGCGGGTTGCACAACCGCTTGGACAGTGGTCGGCGCGGACGCGACCGCTTTTTTAGCGACTGACTCGGCCTTGGCGTGAGGAACTACAGGCGCATCCACAGACGGCACTACGACAGCCGACTCCGCTACCATCACTTCCTGTTCAACTGCGGCACCAACGGATGCACTGGCTGGCTGCATCACAGGTGCCGTTTCCTGTTGTACCGGTGTTTCAGGCTGGCAACCGTACAGCGCCGCCAACAGTGTAGCCAACAAAATTTTCTGGATAGACATGACGTTCCCCTTGGTTTAAATACGAAGTGGCAGGCTACACCGATTCCGCACGGTATTCAACAATCAGGGTATGCCGTGTTCCCGCCGCGATTTTCACCACATTTTCAATCGCATTCGCCGATTCCACGCACACCATCTCGCGCCAGCCATCCGGCTGCCCCATGTCGCCCATCTTATTGGCTTTCTCTTCCCATGGTGTCCATACCACAGTGGATAAGCTACCGAATTTGGCGACATGAATGCGACGCTTAAGTTTGTCGTCGTGGATCACACACTCTGCTGCACTGTTGATATACACGCGGTCGGTCTCACCCGAGAAACTGATCGCGCCCTGCTGCGTACGCAGATTGGAGCCACCGACCTTGTCCCAGTAGTCGCACCCTTCCAGACCGGTTACGCGCACCTGCCCGATGTCACCGATCTGAAAATAGGTATGCAGGGCTTCGCCGATCACGACGTCATCGGTTCCGGTGTTATTGGTGGTCATTTCCATGCGCAGTGTTTCGCCCACGATGACAGTCAGATCCACGCTACAGTCATGCGGCCACTGCACACGTGTTTTATCCGAAGCCACCAGGCGCAAGGTCAATCGTGTCGCGCCATTCGGCTCGGTCCCCGACTCGATCACCTGCCAGGGTACGGTACGCGCAAAGCCATGCCCCGGGAAACCGGCTTCGGTCGCATGCGCACCAAACCACGGCCAGCACACCGGCGCACCGCCGCGTATCGACTTACCGGCTACAGGTTTGGTGTCGCGCGACAACCACACCACTGGCACCGCCTGACTCTTAGGCTGCCAGCTCATCAGATGCGCGCCCTGCAGACAGAGCGATGCGCGTCCCGATGTATTGTCGATTTCTGCAACGACAAGACCGCTTGCGTCTTCCCGAAAACTCAACTGCCCTTCGATACCGAATTGCGTATTCAATGCTGTAGTCATGTCAAACTCCAATTGATAATTGTTAATTTTCGATTTGCGTTACATCTCTGACGGCACCCTTGTCGGCGCTGGTGGTCATCGCGGCGTAAGCCCGCAACGCAACCGACACATGCCGTTCGCGGCTGACTGGTTTCCATGCCAACTTGCCACGCGCTTCCATCTCGCTGCGGCGACGCATCATTTCCTCGTCTGCTATGTCCAGGGTAATACTGCGATTCGGAATATCGATCGCAATGGTATCCCCCTCTTCAACCAGCCCGATCGCGCCACCCGCCGCCGCCTCGGGGGAGACGTGACCGATCGACAGACCCGATGTGCCACCGGAGAAACGCCCGTCGGTAAGCAACGCACAAACTTTGCCCAAGCCTTTAGACTTCAGATAGGCGGTCGGATAGAGCATTTCCTGCATGCCCGGTCCGCCCTTGGGACCCTCGTAACGTATCACCACCACATCGCCTGCGACGATGGTATCGGCAAGAACGGCAGCCACCGCATCGTCCTGACTCTCGAACACGCGCGCCCGCCCGGTGAATTTCAAAATACTCTCATCCACCCCTGCGGTTTTGACGATACAACCGTCCACCGAAATATTGCCATGCAATACGGCCAGGCCACCATCTTGAGAATACGCATGCGCCTTGTCGCGGATGCAGCCATCGGCGCGATCCGCATCGACATCCGGATACAGCATGGACTGTGAAAACGCAATAGTCGTCACGATACCGCCGGGTGCGGCGCGGAAAAATTTCTGTGTCGCCTCGTCAGTGCTTTGCACGATGTCCCACTGAGTCAGTCCGTCGCGCAGCGTCTTGCTGTGCACCGAGCCCACCTCGCCATGCAACAACCCGGCTCTATCCAATTCGCCCAGAATCGCGGGAATGCCGCCGGCTCTATGCACATCTTCCATGTGATATTCGGAAGAGGGCGCGACCTTGCACAGCGTCGGCACATGGCGTGAAAGTCTATCCATGTCTCTCATGGTGAAGTCCACCTCGGCCTCGCGTGCGATGGCCAACAGATGCAGCACGGTGTTGGTTGAACCCCCCATCGCGATATCCAGCGTCATCGCATTCTCGAAGGCATTGAAATTGGCGATATTACGCGGCAATACTGATTCATCGTCCTGCTCGTAATAGCGTTTGCACAGATCGACAATCACGCGACCTGCACGCAGAAACAACTGCTTGCGCTCGGCGTGTGTCGCCAGCATCGTGCCGTTGCCGGGCAGTGACAGCCCCAGCGCTTCAGTCAGACAGTTCATTGAATTGGCGGTAAACATGCCTGAGCAGGAGCCACAGGTAGGGCAGGCTGAACGTTCAATGGCATCCACTTCTTCGTCACTGCAGGCCGTGTCTGCCGCCGAAACCATCGCATCCACCAGGTCCAGGCCGCGTGTTGCACCTGCCCAGGTCACCTTACCCGCTTCCATCGGCCCGCCGGAGACGAACACCACAGGGATATTCAATCGCATCGCCGCCATCAGCATGCCGGGCGTGATTTTGTCGCAATTGGAGATGCACACCAGCGCGTCGGCACAATGGGCATTGACCATATACTCGACGCTATCGGCGATCAAATCGCGGCTGGGCAATGAGTACAGCATGCCGCTGTGCCCCATCGCGATGCCGTCATCCACGGCTATGGTGTTGAATTCCTTGGCGACACCGCCCGCCCTTTCGATCTCGCGCGCCACCAACTGCCCCATATCCTTGAGGTGCACATGGCCGGGTACAAATTGGGTGAATGAGTTGGCAATGGCAATGATAGGCTTGCCGAAGTCGCCTTCAGACATGCCGGTCGCGCGCCACAATGAACGTGCGCCGGCCATGTTGCGACCATGAGTGGAAGTACGGGAACGGTAAACTGGCATGATGTCTCTCTTGTGTAGGCTATAATCAAGCGCCCGATTCTACCCGATTCCACCATGTTAGTTTACCCACACATCAATCCCGTCGCACTGCAGCTCGGCCCGCTCGCCATACACTGGTACGGTCTGATGTATCTGGCCGGCTTTATGTGCTTCATCTGGCTGGGGCGTAAACGCATCGTTGCGCTGGCAAAAGTGGAGCAAAAGCCCGCCAGGCCCGCCTCCTCGTTAAGCCCGTTCAGCATCAACAACAAGCAGCTCGATGACCTGTTGTTCTATGGCGTGCTGGGCGTCATCCTGGGCGGCCGTCTGGGTGAAGTACTGTTCTACAACCCTGCTTACTATTTTTCGAACCCGCTCAAAATCCTCGCCGTCTGGGAAGGCGGCATGTCATTTCACGGCGGATTCATAGGTGTTCTGATAGCAATGGCCCTGTTCGCTTACCAGCATAAATTGCGCTGGCTGGAACTCATGGATTTCATCGCGCCTCTGGTGCCGCCGGGACTTGCGTTTGGCCGGCTGGGCAATTTCATCAACGGCGAATTGTGGGGGCGCCCCACTGATGTGCCGTGGGGCATGGTTTTCCCCCACGTGGACACCTTGCCGCGCCACCCGTCGCAGCTCTATGAATTCGCACTGGAAGGCGTGCTGCTGTTCGTACTGCTCTGGCTGTATGCGAAAAAACCGCGCCCGGTCGGCGCCGTTTCCGGCCTGTTTCTGATCGGCTATGGCAGTTTCCGTTTTCTGGGCGAATTTACGCGCAACCCCGACGATGGTATCTTCGGGCTGATGACCTTCGGCATCAGCATGGGGCAATGGCTCAGCCTGCCCATGGTCATCGTTGGCGTACTGATGATGACGTGGAGCATCCGCCGCACAACGGCTTGACAGAGATAATCGGCTCTCGCACACTGCGCATGCCACTACATTGACCAAGACCATCACTACACTTTGGACGACCTCTCCTTAAACGCGTTATTTGGCATCCTGCTGCTGTTGCTGATTTTCGGCGCGTGGTTCTCTGCGGCAGAAACCAGCATGATGGCGATCAACCGCCACCGGTTAAATCACCTGATACGCAAGGGCAACCGCAGCGCGAAGCTGACCGGACGGCTGCTCTCTCAGATAGACAAACTGCTGGGCTCGATTCTGTTTGGCAACACCTTGCTCAATGTCGCTGCTGCAGCGGTCACCAACATCGTTATCCTGCGCCTGTTCGGTGCCAGCGAATTGGCGCTGCTGACCGGCACACTGCTGATCACCTTCGTGCTGCTGGTATTTTCCGAAATCATGCCCAAGATCATCGCGGCGAGCTATCCGGAACGCGTAGCCCTGCCTTCGAGCTACCTGCTCGCGCCGCTGATCACACTGTTCCATCCGGTGGTTGTAGTAGCAGGCGGCATGGTAAAAGGCTTCCTGCATCTGCTGCGCATCAAGGTTCAAACAGACCAAAGCAAACAGAAAATGACACTGGAAGAGCTGCGCGGGATGGTGCTGGATGCCGAGCATTTCATGCCGCGCAAGCATCAGAGAATGCTTTTGAATCTGGTGGACCTGGAACGCATCACGGTCAATGACGTGATGGTCACACGCAACCAGATCGAGGCGCTCGACATCAATGCCCGGCACGATGCGTTGCGCCAGCAAATTATCACCTGTCACCACACCCTGTTGCCGGTTTTTGCCGATACACCCAGTAACATTATTGGTATCCTGCATATCAAACGCGTACCCGCCCTGATGCAGGAGACGGTACTGGATGTGGAGCAATTGCGGGAAGTTCTCAGTGAACCGTACTTCATCCCCTCCGGCACGCCGCTGCTTCAGCAACTTCAACAGTTTCAGCAACGTCATACGCGCCTGGGACTGGTGGTAGACGAGTACGGCGAGTTGCTGGGTCTGGTCACACTGGAAAATATTCTGGAAGAAATCGTCGGTGAATTCACCACCCAATCACCCGCACAAACCGGAAAATTTATGCGTCAGGAAGATGGCAGCATACTGCTGGAAGGGGGAAACAGCCTGCGCGAACTGAACCGCAAACTGGGCTTGCATCTGCCGCTGGACAGCGCCAAGACGCTCAACGGCTTGATACTTGAACATCTGGAAGACATTCCGGAAACCGGCACCAGCCTGAAAATTGCCGGCTACCCCATCGAAATCATTCAGACGCAGGATCGCATCGTCAAAGTAGTACGCCTGTTCCCGCAACAAATGCAAAAACAGTGAGTGGTGAGTGGTGCACCCGCAAGGGGTGGGCCATGCGGTACCCGCAGCTAAAGCTGTGACCGCTACGCTCAGTGGCGAATGTGGCAGATTTTCCCACTTTCTACTGCCAACTTGCCACTCTCTGCCCCATCGGCTTTACAAGACACTCAAAGCTCGGCATCATGCCCACCAATGTCAGATAGCAAATCAAAGGACACGTTATGGCTGTCGCAGCAACGAAAGCAAAAGAATTTTCCTTTTCCTGGGAAGGCAAAGATAAGTCCGGCAAGTTAATCAGGGGGGAAACGCGCTCGGTTGGTGAAGCCAACCTGTCCGCCCACCTGCGCCGACAGGGTATCAACGTCAGCAAGATCAAACGTGTACGCAGCAGCGCCAAAGCGATCAATGAAAAAGACATTGCATTGTTTACCCGGCAACTTGCCACCATGTTGCGGGCGGGCGTACCGTTGCTGCAGGCGTTTGATATTGTCGGAAAGGGGCATAATAATCCCTCCGTATCGAAATTGCTGTATACGATCAAAACCGATATTGAAACCGGCAGCAGCTTGCAACAGGCCTTCAAAAAACACCCGCTGTATTTCGATGATTTGTACTGCAATCTGATTGGCGCGGGCGAGGCGGCGGGTATTCTGGACAGTCTGCTGGATCGTCTGGCCTCCTACAAGGAAAAGATTCTGGCCATCAAGAGCAAAATCAAAGCGGCCTTGTTCTACCCGATTTCCATTCTCGTGGTGGCTTTCATCATCACCGCCGTGATCATGATTTTCGTTATTCCCGCGTTCAAGGAATTATTTGCCGGATTTGGCGCAGATCTGCCCGCGCCGACACTGTTCATCATGTCCATTTCAGATTTCTTCGTAACCTATTGGTGGGCTATTTTTGGCGGCATAGGCGGCGGATTTTATACCTTCTTCTATTTCTGGAAGCGCAGCAAACCCATGCAAGCGGTTATGGACAGGGTATTGCTTAAAGTGCCGGTATTTGGCGAACTGGTGCGCAAGGCCACCATCGCACGCTGGACGCGCACGCTGGCCACCATGTTTGCGGCCGGCGTGCCGCTGGTCGAGGCATTGAATTCGGTTGCGGGTGCGGCAGGTAATGCCGTGTATTTTCAGGCCACCAAGAACATTCAGCGCGAGGTCAGCACCGGCAACAGCCTGACCGTCTCCATGCAAAACACCGAGGTTTTCCCCAGCATGGTGATACAAATGGTTTCTATAGGCGAAGAAGCCGGCTCGCTGGATGCCATGCTGAGCAAGGTTGCCGACTTTTACGAAGCTGAAGTGGATGACGCCGTCGAAGCCCTGTCCAGCCTGATGGAACCGATCATCATGGTGGTACTCGGCACCCTGATCGGCGGCATGGTCGTCGCGATGTATCTGCCTATCTTCAAAATGGGCCAGGTGGTTTAAAAGCAGGGCTGAGGAGCGAGGACTGAGGTGCGAGTGAAAGTCAAAAACAGAGCACTGATTTTTCTCAGCCCTCAGTCCTAAGTCCTAAGTCCTCAGCCCTGAATCCCGACCTATGAATCTACTCGACCTGCTTCAATCATCCCCGCCGCTGTTCATCGGCGTTTGCGCTGTACTTGGCCTGCTGGTCGGCAGCTTCCTGAATGTGGTGATACACCGTTTGCCGAAAATGATGGAATTGGGCTGGCAGCAGCAATGCGCCGAATTGCACGGCAAACAAGCCGCGCCCGGCGAACCCTACAATTTGATCGCCCCCCGTTCCGCCTGCCCGCATTGCAATCACGCCATCAGCGCGTGGGAAAACATCCCGGTCGCAAGTTATCTGCTATTGAGGGGGAAATGCAAAGGCTGTGGCGCGGCCATTTCACCGCGCTATCCCCTCATCGAAGCCGTCAGCGGCCTGCTGTGCGGTTTTGCGGCATTGCATTTCGGCTTTGGACCGGCGGCAATAGGGGCAATCCTGCTGATCTGGGCCTTGCTGGCGCTTACCGCAATCGATTTTGACACGCAATTGCTGCCGGACGACATCACCCTCCCGCTCATCTGGGCCGGACTGCTGTTCAACCTGTACGGGGGGTTCGCCACGCTGCCCGACGCCTTGCTGGGCGCCGTATTCGGCTACCTCGCCCTCTGGTCCGTATACTGGCTGTTCAAACTGATCACCGGCAAGGAAGGCATGGGTTACGGCGATTTCAAGCTGCTCGCCGCGCTCGGTGCCTGGCTGGGTTGGCAACTGCTGCCGCTGATCATCATCCTGTCATCGCTGGTCGGTGCAGTAGTCGGTATCGCCCTGATTGTCGTCGTCAAACAGGGGCGCGACATTCCCATACCGTTCGGCCCTTATCTGGCTGGCGGCGGCCTGATCGCACTGTTCTGGGGACAAACGCTGACGCAAAACTATCTGCAACTGCTGGCACCATGAGTTTGCCAGCATGTCCGGCCATGCCGCTTCAACATGCACAACTTTGCATCGGTTTGACCGGCGGGATAGGCTGCGGAAAAAGCACCGTCGCGCGCCTATTTGAATCACAAGGCGCAGGGATCATCGATACGGATGCGCTTGCCCGCCAGTTAACCCAACCGGACGGGCAGGCTATTTCGTTGATCCGCGCCGCCTTCGGCGCGGATTACCTCACGGATACAGGCGCGCTGGATCGCGCCAGGATGCGAAAACTGATATTTAGCGATGCAGATGCCAGGCACAAACTGGAAAATATATTACATCCGCAAATACTGGCCCTGGTCAAATCCCGGCTACAAACTATTACCCGCGCACCCTATGTCATCCTGATGGTGCCCTTGCTGCTGGAGAACCCGGGGTTTATGCAATTAGTGCAACGCGTATTGCTGGTAGATTGCACCGAACGGAATCAGATCGAACGCGTCAGACAGCGCAGCCAGCTTGACGAAACGGAAATTCGTGCGATTATCGCGCAACAGGCTGCACCGGAAATACGTATTGCGCGCGCAGATGACATCATCCAGAATGACGGCACGCGCGACGAATTGGAAAACCAGGTTGCCGCCATGCACAATTGCTATTTACGTCTGGGCCATAAAAACACCATTTGACGACAAGCGGATATTCAATATATCTTCCCGCATTCATTTTATTTCAAACGAATATCAGGCACTAATGACGTGATCAGCTACGAATTCCCGCTCAACGAAAAAGTACGGACATGGTTACGCCTTGAGGACTTGTTCACGCGCGTAAATTATTTTCTGGCTCGCGATCTCAGCATGGAGCACCATGTCGCGCTCATTACGCTCTTTGAGATGTACGAAGTCGCCAGCCGACCCGACCTGAAATCCGAATTATTTCATGAGCTTGAACGCCAGAAGCGCGCCCTTTCCAGCCTGCACAACAATCCTGCCATTTCTGAGCAGGCCCTGGACTACGTGTTAAATGAGATTGAAGAAGCTGGGGCAGCATTGCTCGCAATGACAGGCAAAGTCGGCCTTAATTTGCGCGAAAATGAATGGCTGATGGGCATCAAGCAACGCGCCTGCATGCCGGGCGGCACGTGCCAGTTTGACTTGCCTTCCTATCATTACTGGCAAAATCAGTCGGCCGACGCGCGTCGCGACAATCTGCAGGAATGGCTGGCACCGCTGCTGCCCGTGAGCGTGGCGATCAACATATTAATGAAGCTGTTGCGTGAGAACGGCAGGAAAATCAGCTTTACCGCACATCAGGGCACTTTTCAGCAAATGCAGGGCGGGCGGGCGGCGCAATTGTTACGCGTCAGTTTAAGCCCTGACCTGGCGTGCATACCTGAGCTGGGCGCAAACAAATACGCAATCAACATTCGCTTCATAGTCGCAAATTACGCGGCAAAATCTTCCCTGTTTGAGCAGGACGTCCCCTTTGACATGACTTTCTGCGCACTGACCTCATGAACACCTCCAGAACGCCTCCTGTTGCCGCCTGTCCGCACTGCGGCAAAGAATCTCCCTGGGATACCAACAACCGTTTTCGCCCGTTTTGCTGCGAACGCTGCAAGATGATTGATCTGGGAAAATGGGCGGACGAAGAATTCCGCGTAGCCCTCCCGCAAGAAGAGCAGGAATTTACCTCTCCGCCTCACCAAGCCTGACGCAACAAGGCG
The DNA here is from genome assembly GCA_030645775.1 of Gallionella sp. Taxonomy (GTDB): domain Bacteria; phylum Pseudomonadota; class Gammaproteobacteria; order Burkholderiales; family Gallionellaceae; genus Gallionella. The sequence goes on from JAUSLX010000177.1 coordinate 10,042, forward strand.
ATACCTTGCGCCCCGTGCAACCGGGCGGTATGCATGTCGGCCTGCTTCAGGCCACCTAGTGCATACACCGGGATGGTTGAGCCCGCCGCGATAGCCGCGAAGCTCTCCCAGCCCAGATGCGCCGCACCCGGATGACTCTGTGTCGGCAACACCGGACTCAGCACCGCAAAATCACAGCCCAGCTTCTCTGCAAGCCTCAACTCTCCCGTTGAATGGCAAGAGGCCGCACACCAATCCACGGCAGGACGCTCAGTCAATTCAGCCAGCTGCGTGGCGGTCAGTTGCACGCCATCCGCGCCCACCTCCTGCGCCAGCGCCACATCGCCGTTGAGCAACACCTTAGCGCCATGCTCATGCGCCAACGCGACTACGCGCAGCGCCAATTCGCGCAACGCCTCGCGCGGTAAATTCTTTTCACGCAATTGCAGCAAGCGCAGGCCGTTGCGCAGCGCCGTTTGCAGCAGCCGCATAAATTCTTCTACGCCCAGTTCGGCGGCATTGCTGATGGCATACAGCGTCGGCAATTCCAGCGCGCGCAGGACAGGTGCATTGGCCGGCAGCACAGGGTCGACGTTCACCTCCGTCGTGCGCTGCCAGGAAAACTGCTGCCCCTCGTGTGGATGCATCTCGCCTGACCATGCAGTGACCCGAAAAAAACTCAGGCGCACGGTCGCATGAGGATAAGTGAATATACGAGTAATCCACGGATAGGCAGTCACGACATTTATGCCCAGTTCCTCGCGCAATTCGCGCACCAGTGCATCGCGCACCGATTCACCCGCTTCGACCTTGCCCCCCGGAAATTCCCAGTAGCCCGCCCATATTTTGTCAACGGGGCGTTGTGCGAGCAAAAAGGTGTTGTCGTGACGCTGCAAGACAGCGGCAGCGACTTCAACGATTTTTGTGTTTTCGGTTTGCGTGTTCAACGGATTCTTTCAGCATGCGTAGGTTGGGTTACGCGGTGAAACTGTTAACCCAACCTACGTGCTACAGCCGTCGGGCTGAAGCCCGACCTACGAGCGGTAGCTGGCGTTGATCTTGACGTAGTCGTAGGAAAAATCGCAGGTCCACAGCATTGCATTTACCGCGCCGCGATTCAATACCACGCGGATGGTAATGTCGGACTGAGCCATCACGCGCTGGCCGTCTGCTTCCTGGTAACTGGCCGCGCGGCCGCCGTTTTCGGCAACCAGCACCTCATCCAGATAGAGCTGCAACACATCCACATTCAGGTCGTCAACGCCTGCATAGCCAATCGCAGCGAGGATGCGTCCGAGGTTAGGGTCAGATGCAAAAAATGCCGTTTTGACCAGTGGTGAATGCGCGATGGCATAGCCGATTTTTTTGCACTCATCCTCGTCGCGTCCACCTTCGACCTTGATGGTAATAAACTTGGTCGCACCTTCGCCGTCACGCACGATAGCCTGTGCCAGATGGAGAGCAACTCCGGTAATCGCTTCCAGCAAGGCCTTATAAGCATCGCTGTCGGACGACGTGATTTCCGGCAGCGCGGATTTTCCGGTAGCCATCAGCATCAGCGCGTCGTTAGTGGAGGTATCGCCGTCCACGGTAATGCAGTTGAATGAACGGTTCGCCGCCTCGGTGATCAGCTTTTGCAACAGCGGCTGGGCGATGCCCGCATCGGTCGCGATATAACCCAGCATGGTCGCCATATTCGGATGGATCATGCCGGAACCTTTGGCGATGCCGGTAATCGTGACGGTCACGCCATCAATGACGAGCTGTTTTGAAATTGCCTTGGCAACGATGTCGGTGGTCATGATTGCCTCTGCGGCATCGAACCAGCTATCCGCAGCCATGTTGCTCACGGCAGCGGGCAGGCCTGCGGCAATTTTCGCCACGGGCAGTATCTCCATGATCACGCCCGTGGAGAACGGCAAAATCTGCGATACCTTGCAGCCCAGCAGACCCGCCAGCGCAGCACAGGTGTCGCGCGCGTCCTGCAAACCCTGTGCACCGGTTCCGGCATTGGCGTTGCCGGTGTTGACCACCAGCGCACGTATGCCCTCATCTTGCGCCAGATGCGCTTTAGCGACGATCACCGGTGCGGCGCAAAAACGATTTTGAGTGAATACGCCGGCGACCCGTGCACCGTCGCACAATTGGATAACCAGTAAATCCTTGCGGTTTTCACGCTTGATATTGGCTTGCGCAATACCCAAAAAAACACCCGCAACGGGCAGCAGTTGTGCCGCCACGGGCGGGTTCAGATTTACCGGCATGAAAGAGCCTCCTGCATAAACTTAATGCTCGCGTAGCGCCTCGTTTGTCTGGCTTCGGCCCCTCGCTGCGCTCTCCCCGCACGCGGGAGAGGGGAGCAAAGCGAGGAGTCGAGGTGAGGGAACGGGCATTAAATGTTGGTAATTAGTTGCTAGCTGCAATGCCCGTTAGTAACGGCCGCCGCTCTTGTATATGTAATTGGTCAGCTCTGCTGATTCGAGATTCACGCGCCGCACGATGCCGTGCATATTGCGAATAATGCCGCGCATGACGCGATACACCAGCTTGGGATGCGAGTTGAGCAGCGTTTCAAACCGGGCTCGCCCCATGGTCAGAACTTTGGTTGGGCCCACCGCATAAAGTGTCGCGCTGATTTGTGTTGCCGCCCCGCCCGCGAAGGTGATCATGCCCGCCAAATCACCCGGCTTGAGCACATGAACAGTGGTTTCCTCACTGCCGCTTTCAATTTTCACTTCAATATCGCCATGCGCAAGAATGTATAAATTATCGGGTTGCTCATCACCCGGCTTAACAATGACATCCCCCGACTGGTATTCCTGAACCTGAAACAATTCAGCCAGAATTTCCACTTCAGCGTCGCTCAACTCCTCGGTCACCGGTGAGGTGCGCAGCGTATCAATTA
>JAUSLX010000179.1 GCA_030645775.1 Gallionella sp.
AGAAGCCGCGGGGGTGTCCAAGTATCGTGACCGCCGCCGGGAGACGGCGCTCCGCCTGAATGACACGCGCGACAATTTGCTGCGGGTCAGCGATATCGTGCAGGAAATGGATAAGCAACTGCTGCATCTGGGTGCGCAAGCAGAGGTGGCGCGGCAATATCGCGAGCTGGAATCGCGGCGCGATACGACGCAACACTTATTCTGGCTGGTAAAAAAACAGGAGGCGGCTGTTGCTCGCGCAGACTACCTGCGCGGTATCGGGCAAATACGCACTGAACTGGAAGCACGGACGGCAGCATTGCGTGAAATCGAAACCCGGCTGGAAACGTCACGCAGCGGTCATTACCAGCTATCTGATGCCTTGCACGCAAGGCAGGGCGAGCTATACAGCGCGAATGCCGAAATCGCCCGACTGGAACAGCAGATCAAGCATGCTGCTGCGCAACAGCAGCGACTCCAGTTGCAAATCAGTAATGCCAAGCGGCAAATCGAACAACAGCTGCAACAGCGGCTAACTGCCATTGCCACCCGGGATCACTGGATGCAGCAACAGGACGTGGCTGCCGAACAGCTTATCGAGGCAGAGCAAAATGCACAGGGTCAGAACCTGACGCAGGCTGAGGAAGCCGCGCGCAGTGCGCAGCAACGTTACCACGGATTGCAGCGGGAGCAGTTGCAGTTGCAACAGCAGTTGCAACTGGCCGATGCGCAACTGGCTGGTCTTAACCGCACCCTTTCACAGCTCGAAGCACGCCGCTCGCGCCTGCTGCTGGAAAAGGACAATCTGCCGCTTCACGATAACGCAGCACTGCAACAGGTACAGGAGGAATTAGTCGAGCTGGAAATGGCGCGCGCGGAACATGAGGAGAATCTCGACCGATTACAGGAGCAACTGCCACAGGCGGACAGTCTACGACAGCAACTGCGCGCCGCCTTGTATCAGCAGGAACGCCAGTTGGCGCAGGCCGGGGCGCGTTTACATGCCTTGCTGCAATTGCAGCGGCAACTGGATAACGACAAAAATTTAACAGGCTGGCTGCAACAGCACAAGCTGGATGGCCTGCCCAGGTTGTGGCAATCCATACGCATCGCGAGCGGCTGGGAGAATGCGCTGGAGGCGACGTTGCGCGAACGGCTGAATGCGCTGGCGCTGCCCGAACTGGCCACTGTGACCGGTTGGGGCGACGCCCCGCCGAGCCGGCTGGCGCTGTATGCTGATGAGGCAGGCCGGGATTCATCCCGACATGAGCGCCATGTCGGGATGAATCCCGACCTACATCCCTTGCTTGCTTATGTGGAGTGTCAGAACGATCAGCTTATTCCGGCGATGCACGAATGGCTGGAATCATTCTATGTCGTGGCTGATCTGGCTCAAGGTTATGCACAGCGTGAGCAATTACCGTCAGGTGGGTGGTTCGTCACGCCAGACGGTCATCTGATAGGCAGGTACAGCGTGTTGTTCTATGCACCGGACAGTCTGCATGGCGTACTGAGCCGGCAGCGCGAGATTGAACAGCTGGAGCATGACACAGACGAACAAAAGCGCGGGGTTGCCTGTTCGCAGCAACAACTGACCGAGGCAGAGCACGCCCATCGCGCACTTGAAGTGCAAATCCCGCCATTACGCAGTGCCGTCAGTCAATCACAGCAACGCCAGCACGCGCTGCAAATGCAGCTGCTTAAATTGAATCAGGCGCATGAGCGCAGCGCAGAGCGTAGCTTGCAGATCGCGCATGAAATGCAGGAAGCAGCCGGGTTGCTGGAGATCGAGCAGGCGCAGCATGACGAAATCATCGCGCTGATGGCGAACCGGCGCGAAGAACTGGCGGCTTTTCATGCGCAGCTGGATGAGGCGCAACATCAGGCCGATGAACAGGAAAAAGCCTTGCGCGAACAGCGCACGCGCGCTCAGCAGAGCCAGCACGCCTTGCAGGAAGCGCATTTTTTCTGCCGGACTTGCGCGGAAAAAATCGCCGATATGCACGACAGTATTCAGCAGATCATGGCGCAACTGATTCAGTCCGAAGAAAATCTTGCACAGTTGACCGGCGAGCTGCTGGCCTGTGAAGACGATACCGCAACACAGCAGTTACAGTCGGCACTGGCAGTGCGTCAGAGTGCCGAAATGGCTCTGAGTGAGGCACGCGTGAATCTGGAAAATGCCACGGCTTATCTTCAGGAGCTGGAACAGTCGCGCCTGTCTTTTGAACACCAGCTTACGGGTTTGCGCGAGCAGCTCAGCGAACTGACCCTGAAAGAGCAGGAAGCGCGTTTGCATTTTGAGCAATGGGCGGAACAGTTACAGGGCGTGGATGAGCAGGTGCTATTGCCGTTGCTGTTTAATGTCAAACCCCACAACTTACCAAACGAACTCAACCGCCTGAACAGAATGCTGGAGGCGTTGGGCGCGGTGAATCTGGCTGCCCTCGACGAGTTGCAGGCCGCGACTGAGCGCAAACTTTATCTGGATGCTCAGTCACTGGATTTGCAACAGGCGATGGCCACACTGGAAGAGGCGATACGACGCATAGATAAGGAATCACGCGATTTGTTGATGGCGACTTACCATCAGGTTAACCAGCATCTGGCGGAGCTTTTTCCTGTGCTGTTTGCGGGCGGGGAAGCGCGTCTGGTGTTAACCGGTGAAGAAATACTCGACAGCGGTGTGCAAGTGATGGCGCAGCCACCCGGTAAGAAAAACAGCTCGATACATTTGCTATCCGGCGGGGAAAAAGCACTGACTGCCATTGCCTTGATATTCTCTTTGTTTCAGCTCAATCCCGCACCCTTCTGCCTGCTCGACGAAGTGGACGCGCCGCTCGACGATACCAATACTGAACGATTGTGCGCGCTGATCCGGAAAATGGCGCTGCACACCCAGTTTGTATTTATCAGTCACAACAAAATCACCATGGAACTGGCGCAGCAGTTGATCGGTGTGACCATGCAGGAGAAGGGTGTGTCCAAGG
>JAUSLX010000186.1 GCA_030645775.1 Gallionella sp.
CGTGGATGATGCATTTATTCGCGACTTTCAGCCCAGCGGTATCATTCTTTCCGGCGGGCCGAATTCGGTGACGGAAGGCGATACGCCGCGTGCACCACAGGCGGTGTTCGACGTGGGCGTGCCCGTGCTGGGTATTTGCTACGGCATGCAAACCATGGCTGCGCAACTGGGCGGAGCGGTGGAAAACGGGCAGGTCAGGGAATTCGGTTATGCCGAGATTCGCGCGCAAGGTCACTCCGCACTGTTGCGTGATGTTCAGGATAGAGTCAACGCTCAGGGGCACGGTCTGATCGACGTGTGGATGAGCCATGGTGACAAGGTGACTTTATTGCCGCCCGGTTTTTCCGTGATTGCCAGCAATCACACCACGCCGATTGCCGGCATGGCGGACGAGGCGCGGCGTTTCTACGCGCTGCAATTCCATCCTGAAGTGACGCACACCCATCAGGGCAAGGCGATGTTGAGCCGTTTCGTGCATGACATTTGTGGCTGTGGCAAGGACTGGAATATGCCGGATTACGTCAGTGTAGCGGTGGAAAACATCCGTACTCAGGTGGGCAGCGATGAAGTTGTTCTGGGCTTGTCTGGCGGGGTGGATTCTTCTGTTGCGGCTGCGTTGCTGCACCGCGCGATAGGCGATCAGCTGACTTGCGTGTTTGTCGATAACGGCCTGCTGCGTCTGAATGAGGCCGAGCAGGTAATGGAAACCTTTGCGCAGAATCTGGGCGTGAAAGTGATTCATGTCGATGCCAGTGCCGAGTTTTTGCATCATCTGACCGGCGTGACTGACCCTGAGCAGAAGCGCAAAATCATCGGACGTGAATTCGTCGAAGTGTTTCAGCGCGAATCGGGAAAATTGTCACAAGCCAAATGGCTGGCACAAGGGACGATTTATCCCGACGTGATCGAATCGGCGGGCGGCAAGAACAAGAAAGCGCACACCATCAAATCGCATCACAATGTCGGCGGCCTGCCGGAAAGCCTGCATCTCAAGTTGCTGGAACCCTTGCGCGAATTGTTCAAGGACGAAGTACGCGAACTCGGTGTTGCACTCGGTTTGCCGCACGGCATGGTGTATCGCCATCCCTTCCCGGGACCCGGCTTGGGGGTGCGTATCCTGGGTGAAGTGAAGAAGGAATATGCCGACTTGCTGCGCCGCGCCGATGCCATCTTCATGGAAGAGCTGAATGCCGCTGTGGATGAAAACGGTCTGTCCTGGTATGCGAAAACCTCGCAGGCCTTCGTCGTATTTTTGCCGGTCAAGAGCGTCGGCGTGATGGGCGATGGTCGCACCTATGAATGGGTCGTCAGCTTGCGCGCCGTGCAGACGCAGGACTTCATGACTGCGCACTGGGCGCATCTTCCTTATGAATTGCTGGGCAAAGTCTCCAACCGCATCATCAACGAAGTGCGCGGCATTAACCGCGTGGTTTACGATATTTCCGGCAAGCCGCCCGCCACGATCGAGTGGGAATGATTTAACGTCTTCCAGAGACTGTCGGCAGCTATCCGAAAGCCAGAAAAACCCCTTGCGAAATCAAGGGGTTTTTCCATTTTATACAGTCGGGAACTATCGGTGCCAGCCATCTTTCTTCAGATTCGCTTGCCCGACAATTTCAACAACAAATCGCGCTAAATGATGTGCCGGCAGCCTGTCCCTCATGGGTGGCGGAAATAAAAGGTGGCCGGGGTGTGGTCAGCCCGCCGGACAGGTGAGAGAATGCCGCCGGTTGAGGAGGCGGTTTAAAATTTGTTCGATCTGATCAGGGAGGATTTATGGGTTTAGGGCCGGTCATGCTGGATGTGCTGGGTACGCGACTGACAGACGAGGATGTGGCGCGTTTGCGTCATCCTCTGGTCGGTGGGGTGATTCTGTTCAAGCGCAATTACGAATCACCTGCTCAGTTGGCTGAATTGACCGCCGCGATACACGCGCTGCGGCCCACGCCGTTGCTGGTTGCAGTCGATCACGAAGGCGGAAGGGTGCAGCGTTTTCGCGACGGGTTCACCAGGATTCCGCCGATGCGCGAACTGGGGAAAATCTGGGACGTTGCACCGCAGCGAGCGCGTCATCTGGCGCAGCAGGCGGGTTATGTGCTGGCGGCGGAACTGCGTGGTTGCGGCGTGGATTTCAGTTTCACGCCGGTGCTGGATGTGGATTATGAGTACAGCGGCGTAATCGGCGACCGGGCTTTCCATGGCAACCCGCAGGCGATTGCCGAGCTTGCGCACAGTCTGTTGCTGGGGATGAAGCAGGGGGGCATGCATACCGTAGGCAAGCATTTTCCGGGTCATGGTTATGTAGCGGCTGATTCGCATCTGGCGATCCCGG
>JAUSLX010000191.1 GCA_030645775.1 Gallionella sp.
GATCCGGACATCATTCTGGTGGGAGAAATCCGTGACCAAGACACGGCTCAAATGGCCCTGCGCGCCGCGATGACCGGACACCAGGTGTTTTCAACCCTGCACACCAACTCTGCGCTCGGTTCGATCTCCCGGCTCCACGATCTGGGCATCATCGACGATATGTTTGCCTCCAACCTGATCGGCATCATTGCCCAGCGACTGGTGCGCAAACTTTGCCCGCTCTGCAAATCCGGCTACACACCGGATGCCCGCGAGTGCACCCTGCTGGGCATCAGCCCGGGGGCTGAAATCACCCTTTTCCATCCGGCTGGCTGCGCGGACTGTGACCATCAAGGCTACAAGGGGAGATTGGCCATCATGGAAATCCTGCGCTTTGACCGCAGTTTGATCGAATTGGTCACCCGCCGCGCCGGCCTGAAGGAATTAACTGACTATGCGCTGACGCAGCAGTTCACGCCCCTCGTCGAAGATGGCGTCCGGCGCGTATGCGAAGGGCTCACCTCTTTGCACGAAGTGCGTCGCGTCGTTGATTTCAGCGAACGGATAAGCGAATAATGGCACTCTACCGCTACCGTGCCGTTGATGCTGCCGGCAAAGTCGCCAAGGGGGAAACCGATGCCCTTAACGAATTTGATCTGGAGTCGCAGCTCAGGAAAAACGGCCTGGAGCTGATCAAGGCAAATCCGGTAAAAGACCGGACGCATACCGTCCACAAACTCGCGCGGCGTGACCTGATTCAATTCCTGTTTCAACTGGAAATGTTGCTACGTGCGGGCGTACCGATTCAGGCCATCCTGTCCGATTTGCGCGAAACCTCGGAAACGCCCAAGATTAAAGGCCTGTGTGCCAATCTGTATGAAAAAATAGATTCCGGCTCGACCCTGTCGGAATCCTTCGCCGCCAACCCCGGTATCTTTCCGGAGCTGGTGGTCAATCTGGTGCAGGCAGGAGAGGCGACCGGACAACTGCCTTACGTATTGCAGGAAATTGTCACCTCCCTGAAATGGCAGGATGAGCTCGCCTCCAAGACCCAGCAACTCCTGCTGTATCCGGCTTTCGTGACCCTGGTGGTGGGCTCGGTCGTGGTCTTTTTGATGACCTATCTGGTGCCGCAAATCATCGGTTTTGTCGCCAACATGGGCGGCGAGATCCCGGTGCAAACCAGGCTGCTGATCTGGGTGTCGGATGCCTTTGTCAAATACTGGTGGATCATTATCCCCGCTCCGTTCACCCTGCTGCTGTCAGCCTTATTACTGGCAAAGGCCAATTTTCGCTTCAGACGCATGATGCATGCCGCCCAATTGCGTCTCCCCTATGTCGGCACCATCCTCAAGAAAATCATACTGGCGCGCATCAGCGACACCCTGGGGCTGACCTATCGCACCGGCATACCGGTGCTGGACGGCCTGGTCTATTGTCACAACATCTCCGGCAATATCATCGTGCAGGAAGCGCTGGAGCGTGCGCGCACCGACATTGCCAACGGCGCACCCATCAGCCGTGGATTCTCCGCCCAACGGCTGTTTCCACCGCTGGTCATCCGCATGATCAAGGTAGGCGAGGAAACGGGCGATCTGGCAGGCTCGCTGAGAAACATTTCCTACTTCTACAACCGCGACATCAACGACTCGATCAGCCGCGTGCAAGCCCTTATCGAACCCACGCTCACTATCGTGCTAGGCCTGATTCTGGGCTGGATCATGATGGCGGTATTGGGCCCCATTTACGACACGATATCCAAGCTTAAACTGACATGAAAACTGTCCTGTTCATCAACTCTTCCGGTGCGCGCTATTTCAGACGCATCAACAGAATATGGCAGCGCATAGACCAGCCCGAGCTCAAGGACAGACTCTGGGTAATCGCCAATCTGCCCGAGGAAACACT
>JAUSLX010000199.1 GCA_030645775.1 Gallionella sp.
TGTCCATCGCAAAGGAACCGCCGTCAAAAACCAGCTCATCCTGGCCACCCACCATATTGGCATAGACCACAGACATACCGGTTTCTGCGATACGCAAACGCAACGCACTATACCGGGCGGCCTGCTTCTCAATTGCATACGGTGATGCATTCAGCACCAGCAACACTTGCGCACCTGCTTTACGCGCGAGCAGTGCAGCGTCCTGCTCCCACACGTCAGCACAAATATTGAGTCCGAAGTTAATACCACCCAACTCAAACACGCAGGGCTCAGTGCCGCCATAAAAATAACGCTTTTCATCGAACACGGCATAATTAGGCAGGAAATGTTTAAAATAGGTCGCAGTCACCTTGCCATCACGCAACAATGAGGCAGCGTTATAACGTTTTCCATCCTGTTCATGCGGATGGCCCACAATCACGGCTATGCCGGAAATGCGTAGCGCGAGTTCGTCCAAAGCCGCCTTGCAAGCCTGGAAAAAACCACTCCGCAACAATAAATCCTCCGGCGGATAACCGCACAGGCTCAACTCGGGTGTCAACATCAGTTGTACGCCACTTAGCTTGGCCTGCTCTGCATAGCGCAATATCTTTGCAGAATTTTCCTTCAGGTCACCCAGTACGCAGTTGATTTGTGCGATTGCCAGTTTCATATTTTTTCGAGAATTCGTTAAAGATATGCATCTTATTCCATTTATGAAGCAAAAGTTAACTGTCGCAGGGCCTGTTACCAGACTCAGCTGGCTTACTGACAGCTCGGGTTTCGCTCAACAAAAAATATTCAATACCAAAAAAAACGGGCTGATAACAGCCCGTTTTTTAGCGTATGTAAAAATTACTGGATCACACGCACTCTTGTTTGCTCCTTGATCACCGAGCGAATTTCAACACGACGGTTTTCTTCACGACCTGCTTTTGTCTTGTTATCTGCAACCGGCCTTGTTTCGCCATAACCTTCGGAAACAATACGGTCTGCCGCAACACCTTTATTCACCAGATAGGCCTTGACCGATGCGGCACGACGCTCAGACAGCTTCTGGTTGTAAGCATCACTACCCAGACTGCATGTATGCCCGGAAACATCAAGTTTTGCATCCGGGTAAGCTGCGGCAAATTCGGCCACTTCTTTCAATTTAGCGTCTGCGGCAGGGCGCAACTTGGCAGAATCAAAGTCGAAGTTGGTACCCTTGAGCGTTACTGGCTTCTCCTCCAGCAACGTCTTCCATGTTTCCGAAACCGGAGCGGGTTTCGGTGCAACAACAGGAGTCGGCTCCTGCTTTACGATAACAGGCGCTACGGCGACCACCACAGCCGGCGCAACATAAGGGCTGTCAAAGTAGTAATTGATGCCGACAGTCAGATTATCGTTATTCAACTTCTGTCCACCATTTTTGCCGGAGATAGTTGTGTATTCACCTGCTACGCTCCAGTGAGGCGCGAACTTGTACTCCACGCCCAGACCCAGATGTGCGCCATTTGCTGAACCTGTCGCCGCACCTGTCGCACGACTTGAACCGTAGCCCAGCTTTGCATAAGGCAGCCAGTTACCGGATGGCAGACCCAACTTCATGTCCAGGCCATAGACATCGCTGCCATAATTCAGGGTGCCTGCAGGCACAGTGTTGTGAGTCGCTTTCTGGTTAAAATCCGCAAAACCATCCACACCCAGCAAAAGGCCGCTCATATCCCAGTTATAACCTGCTTCAATACCATAGGTATCAGCGCTCTTGGCACTCGCTGTGGGCAGCGCTACCGTTGCTGCTCCAGCCACATCAGAACGGTTTGAGCCGATCTTGCCACCGATCCAGCCACCCGTAAATTCGCCAGCGTGCACTGTGGAGAGGCTCAGCAGCGCGGTGGCCAGAGCGATAGTCATTGTGCTTTTTTTCATCATTTTTCCTTATTCTTGTTGAGTATCGAAAGATCACTTCAGGCATTATTCGGCGCGCATTCTATCTCAGCAGCCCCCACTGAATATTGCCAGTTGCAAAAATACAACACCCGTTCAGCTGACTTCTCTTACAGCAGCCTTATTCCGTTACACGCACGCGTTTCTCTTCCGTGATGACCGAGCGGATTTCCACACGACGATTTTGTGCGCGCCCCGCTTCAGTATTATTATCAGCAACGGGCTGTGCAAATCCATAACCCTCAACAGTGATGCGCTCAGCTGCAATTCCCCGCTCCATCAGCGCCGCCTTGAATGCTGCGGCACGACGCTCAGAAAGTTTCTGGTTGTAAGCCTCCTTGGATTTTCCTGCACGGTAATCCGTATGGCCGGATATTTGCAACTGAGCGCCAGGATACAGCTTGGCAAATTCAGCTACATCATCCAGCTCAGTATTTGCAGATGGCAGTAATTTTGCCGAATTTGTATCGAAATTAACCCCTGAGAAAGTCACAGGCTTTTCTTCCAGTAACGTTTTCCATATTTCCTTCGGCTCTTCCTTGATCACCATGGGCACAGCCGGCTTCATCATTTCGACGGGCGCGACTTCCTTAGCTTCCTCTTGCCTGACAACAGGGGCGACGGGAGCTGTGTAGGGAATTTCGGGGCTATCGAAGTAGTAATTTACCCCGACAGTGAAATTATTATTGTTCAGCTTGACTGCACCCGTCTTGGCACTTCCCAGGCTATATTCACCCGACACGCTTAAATGGGGCATCAACTTGTACTCCACGCCGAGACCGAAGTGCACGCCACTCCCGCTGATCGTGCTGGCTCCGCCATTGCCGGCTGTGCGTGCATAGCCCAACTTGGCATAAGGCAACCAGTTGTCCATAGGCAGACCCAACTTGCCATCCAGACCATAAGCACGACTACCATAATTCACCAGACCCGGATTATGCGTAGCTTTGCCGTTCAGGTCTGCAAAACCATTCACCCCCAACAGGAAGGTATCCATATCCCAGTTATAGCCGCCTTCCAAGCCAAATGCTGTCGCATTTTTTTTATCCAGCGCGGTCAGATCGGAGACGTTATAACCAAGCCTAGCGCCCACCCATACACCATCGAATTCACTGGCCTGCGCTACGTTCATACCCAGCAACGCAACTGCCAGAGTAAAACTAATCGTACTTTTTTTCATTACCGCCCCCTTTTAATATATAGCTCAGCTGATGAGCACCAAAAACAATACCCCTTAACTTCCAGCCATACGCTGCCGCCTGGCCTCAAACAAGCATATTCCGGTGCTCACCGAGACATTCAGACTTTCCACCCTGCCCAGCATCGGTATACGCACCAGTTCATCACAGGTTTCCATCGTCAGACGCCGCAAGCCCTCGCCTTCTGCGCCCAACACCAGGGCCAGCGCACCCGTATGTTTGAAGCTGTGCAAATCCTGCTTAGCCTCACCAGCAGTGCCGACCACCCAGATACCCTGCTCCTTCAATTCACGCAAGGTGCGTGCAAGGTTGGTGACCGTGATATAAGGCACCGTTTCCGCCGCGCCGCAGGCAACTTTCTCCACCGTCGCGGTAATACCCACCGCACGGTCTTTGGGAGCGATAACCGCGTGCACGCCGAACGCATCTGCACTGCGCAGACAGGCCCCCAGATTATGCGGATC
>JAUSLX010000201.1 GCA_030645775.1 Gallionella sp.
ACCCCTGATGATGAAACTCGCCATGCCCGTCAGACCATTGCGCTGCATGCTTTCCACATACCCCGCATTATCATGCGGGCTACAGGACTACAGGACTCAACCGGTGCAGCAATGTAGACAGGATGAAATCCGGGGGGTACAACCTCGCATTATCTGTCATGCTTTCCAGCCGTCAAATTGCAATTTTTGGGTTAAACTGCACCCCTCTTTTAAGGCAGTACACAGCCCAACCTTCTGAAATATTGAAATTATGTCGATGGAACCCCCCGCATTTAAAATCAAGACCGGCACGCTTCCCGTGTTGCAGCTACACATTCTCACGACTGACATGGCGCAGTTGAAGGAACAACTGGCGCTGCGTCTGAAACTGACGCCTGATTTTTTCGCCAGTACACCGATAGCGCTGGAGCTTTCTGCCATAGCGGAGTACGGCGCGGGATTGAATTATGCCGAATTGGCTGCCTTCATGCTGGAGCACGGCATGTGTGCGGCGGGTGTCGTCGGTGGCTCGGCCGGGCAGCGTGCGGCGGCGGTACAGGCAGGCTTGGGCTTGTTTACGGAAGCGCCCGCCAGGAATGCCCCGAAGCGGGATGCGGAACACGTCATAACGGCAAGCCCGGCCGCAGAATTGCATGAACAGCCTGAGTTGCCGGGATTTTCGGCGGTTGAATCTGAAAAACAGCCCGCAGCTCCGCTCCCGGTTCAAGCTGCAGCGGAAATGCCGCCGCCCGTCCGTGCGACCATGGTGATAGACAGACCGGTGCGCACCGGGCAGCGCATCTACGCCGAAGGCGGCAATCTGGTGGTGCTGGCGATAGTCAATGCGGGTGCAGAGCTGATTGCCGACGGTGATATTCACGTCTATGCCCCGATGCGCGGAAAAGCGATCGCGGGCGCGCAGGGCAACGCGGCGGCGCGCATCTTTGTGCAGGGCATGGAGGCGGAATTGCTGTCGATTGCCGGATGCTTCAAGGTGTTTGAGGACGGTATCCCGGAAAACGTGCGCGGCAAACCCGCTCAGGTGCATCTGGAGGGGTCGCGTTTGCATATTCAACCCCTGACGCACTAAGTTTCTGCTATGGACTGTTTGCGGGTAAAATGCGCGACTGTTATCAATTGTTCGGGAAATGAAACGTGGCTAAAGTTATTGTAATTACTTCAGGGAAAGGCGGCGTGGGCAAGACGACTACCAGCGCCAGCTTTTCCAGTGGTCTGGCTCTGCGCGGCAACAAAACCGTGGTTATCGACTTCGATGTGGGCTTGCGCAATCTCGATCTCATCATGGGATGCGAGCGACGCGTAGTCTATGACATCATCAACGTGATCAACGGTGAAGTCTCTCTCAAGCAGGCGCTCATCAAGGACAAAAACTGCGATAACCTGTTCATACTGCCTGCCTCGCAGACGCGCGACAAGGATGCGCTCAACCTCGAAGGTGTCGAACGTATTCTGGAAGAACTCAAGCAGAGTTTTGATTTCATCGTTTGCGACTCGCCTGCCGGTATCGAGTCGGGCGCGTTCATGGCTATGTATTTTGCCGACGAAGCGCTGGTGGTTACCAATCCGGAAGTCTCCTCAGTGCGCGATTCAGATCGCATTCTGGGCATACTCGCAGCAAAATCCAAACGTGCGGTAGAGGGATTGGAGCCGGTCAGGGAGCATTTGCTGGTTACCCGTTATGACCCGAAACGTGTGAATGCAGGGGAAATGTTGTCGGTAACCGACATTCAGGAAATCCTGCGCATCCCTCTGCTGGGTGTGATTCCTGAATCTGAATCCGTGCTGAAGGCTTCCAATTCGGGCACGCCCGCCATCCACCTGGATAAGAGCGATGTGGCTGATGCCTATCGGGATGTGGTGAGCCGTTTTATGGGGGAGGATTTACCGATGCGCTTCATTGCCGAAAAGGCGGGATTCTTTAAACGCCTGCTGGGAGGTAACTGAGATGTCCATGATTGCCGGTCTTATTGACTACCTGCGTGGCACCGAAAAGAAAACCGCGGTCGTTGCCAAGGAACGTTTGCAAATAATTCTTGCGCACGAGCGTGCGGGACGGGGTACGGCTACGCCGGATTATCTGCCCGCCCTGCAAGAAGAACTGATGGCGGTGATAGCCAAGTACATCCATGTGGACCGTGATTCGTTCAAGGTTCAACTGGAGAAACACGATCAATATGACGTGCTGGAATTGAACATTACCCTGCCGGACAAGGTGAACAGCCGGCGCTAATCGATCGGCGCGGCTCGTCTGCCCACCAAACCATTACGGCAGCTTCATCAGGCGTAGGGAGGGCTGGTTTCATCTGCCCACCATTCTGTTCTTACGGCAGCTTCATCAATTTGAGTGCGGTGGACAGCGCTTCCTGAGTGAGTCTGTCCATGATGGGGATCAGGTAGGGGATGGTAAAACTCAGGATGAAGAAGCCCACCGTCAGGGTGATCGGGAATCCGATCGCAAACAGGTTGAGTTGCTGGGCGGCGCGCGTCAGGATACCCAGCGCCAGGTTGGTAATCAGCAATGCGGCCAGTATCGGCAGGCAGATTTGCAGCCCGTTGGCAAAGATGCTCGCCCCCCAGTTGGCCACTGCGTAAAAACTCTGGGTGGCCATCATGTTGCCGACCGGCAGGGTATGGAAACTTTCTGCCACTGCGGCCAGTATCATCAAATGCCCGTCCATCGCGAGAAAGGCGAGTGAGGCAATGACGCCCAGCCACTGCGCGACGATAGGTGAATAGGAAGCATTTTGCGGGTCATAGAAACTGGCAAACCCCAGTCCCATTTGCAGCCCGGCAAATTCTCCGGCCATTTCCACGGCGGTAAAAATCAATCGCATACTGAAACCCATCGCGGTGCCGATGATGATCTGCTGAACAATAATCAGCAATCCCTGCGGTGATCCGACAGACACGGCCGGCATGGGTGCCAGCGTCGGGGCGATGATGATGGCCATCAGCATGGCGAGCGCGATTTTGACGCGCTTGGGCACTTGTTTGTTGCCCAGTATCGGGGAAGTGGAGATGAGTGCCAGCAGGCGCACCATGGGAAACATCAGTGTGGCCAGCCAGACTTCCAGCTGCACGCTGGTCAGGGTAATCATGAGGACTGAGTCCTGAGTCCTGAGTCCTGAGTCCTGTTCTTCATCCGACCATCCATGGGATGTTGCCGTACAGTCGCCGGATGAAATCCACCATCATGGTGACCATCCACGGTCCGGCGAATATCAGCATGACGAAAATTCCCACCAATTTTGGAATGAATGACAGCGTCTGCTCATTGATTTGCGTGGCTGCCTGAAAAATGCTCACCAGCAAACCGATGACCAGTGCGCTGAGCA
>JAUSLX010000225.1 GCA_030645775.1 Gallionella sp.
AAAATTTCACGCTGTTCGATTAACCGGGTCAGCGCTTGTTGTGGCGTAATCATGGTTTTCCTTCCAGGAAATTTTTCAGCATGTCGTGGCCGTGTTCGGTGAGGATGGATTCCGGATGGAACTGTACGCCGTGCACGGCCAGCGTCTTGTGGCGCACGCCCATGATCTCGCCGTCATCCGTCCATGCGGTGATTTCCAGACAATCCGGCAGGCTTTCGCGTTCGATCACCAGCGAGTGATAGCGCGTCGCGGTAAACGGATTGGGCAGGCCGGTGAACACGCTGTTGCCGTGGTGATGGATCAAGGACGTCTTGCCGTGCATCAGTTGTTTGGCGTGGATGATGCGCCCGCCGAAGGCCTGGCCGATGCTCTGATGGCCGAGGCAGACGCCCAGCACGGGAATCTTGCCCGCGAAGTGTTTGATCGCTGCGACCGAAATTCCTGCTTCATTCGGTGTACAGGGGCCGGGCGATACCACCAGATGTTGCGGGTTCATCTTTTCGATCTGCGCGACGGTGATTTCGTCGTTGCGATACACCTCCACCTCCGCGCCCAGTTCGGCGAAATACTGCACCAGGTTGTAGGTGAAGGAGTCGTAATTGTCGATCATTAACAGCATGTTTTCTCCTGTCGTTAATTCTTTGTGCGCATCATACTCAAAGCCACCGCTTCGGCGACCTCGATGCCGTCCACTGCAGCCGACAAAATTCCGCCCGCATAGCCCGCGCCTTCGCCGGTCGGATACAGGCCTTTGGTGTTGATGCTTTGCAAATTGTCCGCATTGCGTTTGATGCGTACCGGCGATGAGGTGCGTGTTTCGACACCGGTCAGCACCGCATCCGGCAGATCGAATCCCTTGATTTGTTTGGCAAAAGCAGGAATGGCCTCTCTGATCGCGGCGATGGCGTAATCGGGTAGTGCGGTGGACAAATCGGTGAGATGTACGCCGGGCGCATAGGATGGTTGCACTTCGCCGAGCTGGGTCGAAGCACGGCCTGCCAGGAAGTCGCCGACCCGTTGGCCGGGCGCTTGATAGGTGCCACCGCCCAGCTTGAAGGCTTGCGACTCCCAGCGGCGCTGAAATTCCACTCCGGCTAGCGGATCGCCCGGATAATCGACTTCGGGTGTGATGCCCACCACGATGCCGGCATTGGCGTTGCGCTCGTTGCGCGAATACTGGCTCATGCCATTGGTGACGACGCGCCCGACTTCGGAAGTCGCCGCGACCACCGTGCCGCCCGGACACATGCAGAAACTATAGACCGAACGCCCGTTGCTGGCGTGATAGACCAGCTTGTAATCGGCAGCTCCCAGCAGTTCGTTACCCGCGTTTTTGCCGAAGCGGGCTCGGTCGATCAAGGATTGCGGATGTTCGATGCGGAAGCCGATGGAAAAGGGCTTGGCTTCGATGTAGATGCCGCGTTTGTGGATCATCTCGAAGGTGTCGCGCGCGCTGTGACCGACTGCCAGTACCAGATGATTCGTGGCGATGCGCTCGCCGCTGGCCAGTACTACGCCGCTAACAGCGCCGTCAGTAATCTCGATGTCGTCCACGCGGCTCTCGAAGCGTATCTCGCCGCCCAGCGACTGGATGGTTTCGCGCATCTTTTCCACCATGCCGACCAGGCGAAAAGTGCCGATGTGCGGATGGCTTTCATACAATATTTCTTCCGGCGCACCGGCTTTGACGAATTCTTCCAGCACCTTGCGGGAAAGATAACGCGGGTCCTTGATCTGGCTGTACAGCTTGCCGTCGGAGAAGGTCCCCGCGCCGCCCTCGCCGAATTGCACGTTGGATTCCGGGTTCAGCACGCCCTGACGCCACAGGCCGAAGGTGTCTTTGGTGCGCTCCCTTACCGCTTTGCCGCGTTCCAGTATCAACGGACGAAATCCCATCTGCGCCAGCAACAGCCCCGCGAACAGCCCCGCAGGGCCCATGCCGATCACGACAGGGCGCGAGGGTAAATCAGCGGATGCCTGCGCGACGAAGTGATAGCGGGTGTCTGGTGCGATGCGCACATGCGTATCGTTGGCGAACTTCACCAGAATCGCGGCTTCGTCGCGCACTTCCACCAGCAGCGTGTAGGTGAACAGGATGGCGTGCGCTTTGCGGGCATCCACGCCGCGCTTGAACACGCTGTAGCTGATCAGCTCATTCTCGGCGATAGTCAGACGCTTCAGGATTGCTGCTTTGATGTCATCCTCGGGATGACCGAGCGGCAGTTTGATTTCGGTTAAACGTAACATGTTGGTTTTTGCCTAGCGATGCGCCTGTTCATCCAGCCCATCCAGCGCCATCTCTGCCGCACGCAGCACGGCGCGCGCCTTGTTCTGGGTTTCCAGCCATTCGCTGTCGGCAACCGAGTCGGCGACGATGCCCGCACCGGCTTGCACATAAAGCATGTTGTTCTTGACCACGGCGGTGCGCAGCGCAATGGCGACATCCATGTCGCCGTTGAAGCCCAGATAGCCGACCGCCCCGGCGTAGATGCCGCGCTTGGTGGGTTCCAGTTCGTCGATGATTTCCATCGCGCGCACCTTGGCCGCACCACTCACCGTACCCGCCGGAAAAGTGGCCTTGAGTACGTCGATAGCATCCAT
>JAUSLX010000226.1 GCA_030645775.1 Gallionella sp.
TCGGCGTACTGGTGGACGATGCCATCGTCGAGATCGAGAACATCATGCGCCATCTGGAAATGGGCAAGAGTCCGTACCAGGCAGCGATGGAAGCGGCGGACGAGATCGGTCTTGCGGTGATCGCCACGACCTTCACGCTGATTGCGGTGTTCCTGCCGACGGCGTTCATGGATGGCGTGCCGGGCAAATTCTTCGTGCAGTTCGGCTGGACGGCGGCGATTGCGGTGTTTTTCTCGCTGGTGGTGGCGCGCATGCTCACGCCGATGATGTCGGCCTATATTCTTAAACCGCGCACAGCTCATCAGACGCCCAAATGGATTACCTGGTATCTGGGGTGGGCGAGCTATTGTCTGAAGCACCGGGTGATCACTACGCTGGGCGCGCTGGTATTTTTTATCGGGTCATTCGCGCTGGTGCCGCTGTTGTCCAAGGGTTTCATGCCCCCCGATGATTTGTCGCAAACGCAGGTCACGCTCACGCTGCCGCCGGGCGGCAGCTTCGCGCAAACCTATCGCATCGCGGAACAGGCGCGCCTGATTGTGCAGCAGAATCCGCATGTGAAACGCGTCTATACCGCAATCGGCGGCGGTAGTGCGGGCGACAATCCGATGACGCCGAGCGGGGCCGCTCAAGTCACCAGGGCGACGCTGACACTGAACCTGACGCCGCGTAACGAGCGCGATGTCCGCAAACAGGTGATTGAGGGTGAGTTGCGTCAGGCGCTGGAAGCCTTGCCCGGCGTGCGCGTGAAAGTCGGCATGGGGGATTCCAAGGAAAAATACGTACTGGTGCTGGCGGGTGAAGATGGCGAGCAGTTGTCGCAACATGCAGACATCGTCGCGCGGGAGTTGCGCACCATTCCCGGCATCGGCAACGTGACCTCGACTTCCAGTCTGGTGCGCCCCGAACTGGTGGTGCGCCCAGATTTTGCCAGGGCGGCAGACCTGGGCGTGACCACGGCGGCGATTGCCGAAACCTTGCGCATTGCAACGGCGGGCGACTATGAACAACAGTTGGCAAAGCTCAATCTGGGTGAACGGCAGATTCCCGTCGTGGTGAAACTGCCCGCTGATGCGCGTCAGGATATGGAGCTGCTCTCCCGTCTGGTGGTGCAGGGCAAACACGGGCCGGTGATGCTGGGCAGTGTCGCCAGTTTCAGTCTGGAGAGCGGGCCGGCGCAAATCGACCGTTATGACCGGCTGCGCAATATCAATTTCGAGCTGGAATTGAACCAGCAGCCGCTGGGCAAGGTGGAAGAGCAGGTGCTGGCCCTGCCCGGCATCAGGACGCTGCCGCCGGGTATTATCCGCGCTTCGGTGGGCGACGCCGAGGCGATGGGCGAGCTGTTTTCCAGTTTCGGACTGGCGATGCTGACCGGGGTGCTGTGCATCTATGCCGTGCTGGTGCTGCTGTTCAAGGCGTTCGTGCAGCCGGTCACCATACTGGCTGCACTGGTGCTGTCCGTGCCGGGTGCGTTCCTCGCCCTGTATGTCACGCATACCGCACTGTCCATGCCCTCGATGATAGGCTTGATCATGCTGATGGGCATCGCCACCAAAAATTCCATTCTGCTGGTGGAATATGCCATCGTGTCGCGCCGAGAGCGCGGCATGAATCGTCTGGATGCGCTGCTGGATGCCTGCCGCAAGCGCGCGCGTCCCATCGTGATGACCACGCTGGCGATGGGTGCGGGCATGATGCCGGTGGCGCTGGGTATCGGTGTCGATTCCAGCTTCCGTGCGCCGATGGCGATAGTGGTGATCGGCGGCTTGATTACCTCGACCCTGCTCAGTCTGTTGGTGATCCCGGTGGTATTTACCTATGTGGACGATGCGGTGCTGTGGATTTCACGCCGCTTCGCGCGGCGCGCAGAAAACAGCTAGCTCTTCGATCTGGCCCACTGCACGATGCCGCCGACATCCATGGCGCCTGCCTGACGCGCGACCTCGCGGCCGTTTCTGAACAGTGCAAGGGTGGGGATGCTGCGTATATTGTATTGCGCGGCCAGTTGCTGCGCCTGTTCGGTGTTCAGCTTGGCCAGGCGCATCGCGGGTTCCAGTTGTAGCGCGGCCTGCACGAAGGCGGGGCTCATCATCTTGCACGGCCCGCACCACGGCGCCCAGAAATCCACCAGCACCGGGATGTCGCTGCGTTCGATATGGCGGTTGAAATTTCCCGCATTCAGCTCCACAGGATGCGCGTCGAACAGTTGCTTTTTGCATTTGCCGCAAACCGGATGGACGCCCAGCTTGTCGGCAGGAACGCGGTTTATCCCGTCGCAATGCGGGCAGACGATATGCAGTGTCATGACAGTCTCCTGAAAATAATATGGCAATCCTGAATCCTCTATACGATCCTCATCGATAAATCCAGTGCTTCAATGTCTTTGGTGAGCGCGCCTATCGAGATTCGATCCACGCCGGTTTCGGCGACTTCGCGCAAGCCAGCGAGCGTGATGCCGCCGGAGGCTTCCAGTTCAGCACGTCCGGCGGTGTGTTGTACCGCGGAACAGAGCGCTTCTATGTCGAAATTGTCGAGCAAAATCAGCTTGGCACCGGCCTGCAAGGCCTCATCCAGTTGCATCCAGTTTTCCACTTCGATCTGCACGGGAACCCCTGCGGGTGCCAGGTTGAATGCCGCATCCAGCACGGCCTTGATGCTGCCTGCCGCCGCGATATGGTTTTCCTTGATGAGAATTCCGTCATACAGTCAGCACGCTGATTGTGTCCGCCGCCGACTGTTACCGCATATTTTTGTGCATGACGCAGTCCGGGCAGCGTCTTGCGCGTATCCATGATTTTTACGGCTAAACCGGCCACCGCATCCACATGGCGGCGGGTGGCGCTGGCCGTTGCAGACAAGGTTTGCAAAAAATTCAACGCGCTGCGCTCGCCTGTCAGCAGCGTGCGTGCGCGCCCTGAGATTTCGCACAAGGTTTGTCCTGGACGGATGCGGTCGCCATCCTGAGCCTGCCAGCTGATTCGGCATTCCGGGTCCAGCGTCAGAAAACAGGCATCGAACCATTCGGTTCCGCACAGCACACCGCTCTGGCGGGTGATGACCTGCGCGGTGGAAATCAGCGTCTCCGGTAGAAGCCGTGCGGTCAGATCGCCGCTGCCGATGTCTTCATTGAGCGAGGCTTTAACGGTGTCTTTGATGTGCTGAGGGATAATAGTCATAAGTGCGTCAACCAACAGTATTATGCGATTAAGGTGGGGTAGTATAAGGTATGCGGCATGGACTTGAAATTCTTCATTGTCCCCCCACCTGCGCTTCATTCGAAAGTTAATATCTCAGGAGTGCATCATGCGTTTTGACAAATTTACCACCAAGTTGCAGCAAGCCCTGACCGATGCACAGAGTCTGGCCATCGGTGCCGACAATCAATACATTGAGCCGCAGCATTTGCTGCTGGCGATGCTAAACGATGCCGACAGCGGTGCCGGATCGCTGCTGGCGCGCGCCGGAGGCAATGTCAATGCCTTGAAGGCGGCCTTGACGGATGCCGTATCGCGCCAGCCGAAAGTCGAGGGGCACGGCGGCGAGGTGCAGGTCGGGCGCGATTTGTCCAATCTGTTCAACCTGACCGACAAGGAAGCGCAAAAACGTGGCGACCAGTTTATTGCCAGCGAGATGTTTTTACTGGCGGCAACCGCTGACCGCGGCGAGACCGGGCGGCTGCTGAAAACGCATGGCGTGGCGCGCGCGCCGCTGGAACAGGCGATTGCGGCGGTACGCGGCGGCGAGTCGGTCGGATCGCAGGAGGCGGAAGGGCAGCGCGAGTCGTTGAAGAAATTTACCATCGACCTGACCGAGCGGGCGCGGCTGGGCAAGCTGGATCCGGTGATCGGACGGGATGACGAGATACGTCGTGCGATTCAGGTGTTGCAACGTCGTACCAAGAATAATCCGGTGCTGATCGGTGAACCGGGCGTGGGCAAGACCGCGATCGTCGAAGGCCTCGCGCAGCGTATCGTCAACGGTGAAGTGCCGGAGTCGCTGAAAAACAAGAAGGTGCTGAGTCTCGATATGGCGGCGCTGCTGGCGGGTGCAAAGTATCGCGGCGAATTCGAGGAACGCCTGAAAAACGTGCTCAAAGAGCTGGCGCAAGATGAAGGCCAGACCATCGTGTTTATCGACGAGCTGCACACCATGGTCGGTGCGGGCAAGGCCGAAGGCGCGATGGATGCGGGCAATATGTTGAAGCCTGCTCTGGCGCGCGGTGAGCTGCACTGTATCGGCGCGACCACGCTGGATGAGTATCGCAAATATGTCGAGAAGGATGCCGCGCTGGAGCGCCGTTTCCAGAAAGTGATGGTCAATGAGCCGTCGGTGGAATCCACCATCGCCATCCTGCGCGGTTTGCAGGAACGCTACGAACTGCATCATGGTGTGGACATCACCGACCCCGCCATTATCGCGGCAGCGGAATTGTCCAATCGCTACATCACCGACCGTTTCCTGCCGGACAAGGCCATCGACCTGATAGATGAGGCCGCGGCGCGCGTCCGTATGGAAATCGATTCCAAGCCGGAGGTGATGGACAAGCTGGAGCGTCGCCTGATTCAGCTCAAGATCGAGCGCGAAGCGGTAAAGAAGGAAAAGGACGAAGCCTCGAAGAAACGCCATGCGCTGATCGAGGACGAGATAGCCAAACTGGGTCGCGAGTACGCCGATCTGGAAGAAATCTGGAAGGCGGAAAAGGGCGCGGCACAGGGCACGGCCAATCTCAAGGAAGAGATGGAACATGTGCGCGCAGATATCGTCAGGCTGCAACGCGAAGGCCGTCTGGAGCAAGTGGCCGAGCTGCAATACGGACAGCTGCCGCAACTGGAGGCGAAGTTGAAGGAGGCCGCGCAGCGCGAGTCAGAAGGTGGCGGGCAGAAGAACAAGCTGCTGCGCACTCAGGTGGGCGCGGAAGAAATCGCCGAAGTGGTCAGTCGTGCGACCGGCATTCCGGTGTCCAAGATGATGACGGGTGAGCGCGACAAATTATTGAAGATGGAAGATAAGCTGCACGAGCGCGTGGTAGGGCAGGACGAGGCGGTGCGGCTGGTGTCGGACGCAATCCGCCGTTCGCGCTCAGGATTATCCGATCCTAACCGTCCCTATGGTTCCTTCCTGTTTCTGGGGCCGACCGGAGTCGGCAAGACCGAGCTGTGCAAGGCGCTGGCCGGTTTCATGTTTGACTCGGAAGATCATCTGATCCGCATCGACATGAGCGAGTACATGGAGAAGCATTCGGTCGCGCGTCTGATCGGCGCGCCGCCGGGCTACGTGGGCTATGAAGAAGGCGGCGGACTGACCGAGGCGGTGCGTCGCAAACCTTATAGCGTCATCCTGCTGGACGAGGTGGAGAAGGCGCACCCGGACGTGTTCAACGTGCTGCTGCAGGCGCTGGACGACGGGCGCATGACCGACGGGCAGGGACGCACCGTGGACTTCAAGAACACGGTGATCGTGATGACCTCCAATCTGGGTTCGCAGATGATCCAGCAGATGTCGGGCGACGATTATCAGGTGATCAAGCTGGCGGTGATGGGCGAGGTGAAGAGCTATTTCAGGCCTGAATTCATCAACCGTATCGACGAAGTGGTGGTGTTCCATGCGCTGGACGAGAAGAATATCAAATCCATCGCGCGCATCCAGTTGCAGTATCTGGAGAAGCGTCTGGCCGCGATGGAGATGAAACTGGAGGTCAGCGAGGCCGCACTGGACGAGATCGCGAGCGCCGGTTTCGACCCGGTATATGGTGCAAGACCGCTGAAACGCGCGATACAGTCGCAACTGGAAAACCCGCTTGCCAAGGCGATACTGGAAGGACGCTTCGCCGCGAAAGACACAATCTCGGTGGATTGTGTCGGGGGTATGATGAAATTTGGCAAGCCTTAGCAGTGGGCGTTCAACCTAGAAAAAGCAATTGTCCGCATCAATGATTGCAAGAGCCTAGCTCTTAGCAAGAATTGATGCGGATTGAACTGAGGTTTTAAGGATTATTGAATAAGTCAGCATTTTCTCAGCGATATAAAGCCCGGCTTGTCCGGCTTAGGGAAACGCTGATTTATTCATTAAAGGCCGCTCCTCGCAAAGACGATTTAATCAGCATCTCCCTTATATCCCCATCTGCTTTTTTGTTGCAAACGCCTCAAACTGGTCTGCCGACAGCGGCTTGCTGAAGTAGTAGCCCTGCACCTCGTCGCAACCATGCAAACGCAGAAAATCAAGTTGTCCGGCGGTTTCCACACCTTCGGCTATGGTGAGTATGCCGAGACCGCGGGCCATGTTAATGATGGCGACGACGATGGCCTTGTCATCGGAGTCGTCGGTGATATCGCGGACGAAGGACTGATCGATTTTTAGTTTGTACACCCTGAATTTTTTCAGGTAGCTCAGGGAAGAATAGCCTGTGCCGAAATCATCTATCGACATGCGGATGCCGTGTTCGTGTAGCTGGTTCATCACCGCGATCACCGCCAACGGGTCGTCCATTGCGACGGCTTCGGTGAGTTCCAGCTCCAGGTACTGCTGCGGCAGCTGCACCTCCTGCAGAATGCGCGTCACCACATCGATAACGTTAGCCTGATGGAACTGCACGGAGGACATGTTTACCGCTATCACCATGGGCGTAAACCCTCTGTCTATCCAGTCTTTCAGTTGCCGGGTCGCCGTGCGCAGCACCCATTCGCCGATCGGTATGATCAGGCCGTTATCCTCGGCGATCGGGATGAATTCGGCGGGTGAAATTATGCCCAGCTCCGGATGTGTCCAGCGCAGCAACGCTTCTGCGCCCACGATGCGGCCGTCCTGTATGGATATTTGCGGTTGATAATTCAGATGAAGCTCATTGCGTTCCAGTGCATGGCGCAGTGCATTGCTCAGCTGCAATATGCGGGCGGCATGTTCCTGCATTCGGGGCGTGTAGAAACAGAAATTGTTGCGCCCGCTTTGCTTGACGCGGAACATCGCGATATCCGCATTTCCGGACAGCGTCTCGAAATCCTCGCCGTCATTCGGATAGAGTGCGATGCCGATCGAGGGGGTGGCGATCAGTTCGTGCTGTTCGAACTGCCAGGGTTGCGAGACGGCTGCGATCAGTTTTTCGGCCACGATGGCCGCGCCGTCGGCATCGATTCCCGGCAGGATAATAATAAATTCGTCTCCGCCCTGACGCGACACGGTGTCCACTTCGCGCAATGTCAGTTTCAGCCGCCTTGCCGTTTCCATCAACAACAGATCACCGGTGCTATGGCCCAGAGTGTCGTTAATATTCTTGAAGTGATCGAGATCGAGGAACAGCACTGCCAGTGGTTCGCGGCTGCGTTGTGCCAGGTCGAGGGTATATTCGACGCGAGCGATCAATCGGCGGCGGTTGGGCAAGCCGGTGAGCTGATCGAAATAAGCCAGCTTTTCGATACGCTCTTCAGCCCGTTTGTTTTCGGTGATGTCATGCTTGATGGCCAGATAATTCGTTATCTTTCCGTCGACCTGTTTGACCGGAGAGATAACCACTGATTCGATGTATTCGCGGCCCTCCTTGCTGCGATTGACGAGTTCACCATGCCATGCTGCCCCGCGGTTCAGATGCTCCCACATTTCGACATAAGTCGAATCAGGCGTTTTGCCGGATTGCAGTATGCGCGGATTGCGGCCGATCACCTCATCGCGGCTGTAGCCGGTGACTGCGGTGAACATCTGGTTGACATATTCGATGTTGCCCTCAAGATCGGTGATCACGACTGAGCTGAGGCTTTGTTCAACGACCGACGATAGCTTGGACAGGGTGGCTTCGGCCTTTTTGCGTGTGGTAATGTCCTGAATCGTGCCATAGAGTGACAGGGTATTCCCGCTGTCATCGAATTTCAGCTTGCCTAAGCCATGCACCCAGCATACCGCCTGATCGTTTTGACGGATGATGCGGTATTCCTTGTCAAATGCCTGGTGCTGGCCGATGACCTCGCTCCTCAGGTAATGGTTCATCATTTTCAGGTCGTCCGGATGGATCAGCTGTTCCCATCCGGCCATGCTGTGCGGATAGGATGCCGCTATGCCGAACAAACGATCCAGTTCATCCGAGCTTTCCCACAAGCCGCTGCCGATATTCAGAACATAGCTGCCGAGGTTCGCAACAGACTGTGCTTCCCTGAGTGATGTTTCACTCTCGCGTAATTCCCGCGTCATGCCTTTTGCCAGTTCAAGCGCGCGTATCCGGCCGCCGACCAGTTGTCTGACCAGCAGGGCAAGCAGTCCGCTCAGCAATATGCCGGTAATCTGTATTATCGCGATGCGTCCGGTGTCAATGTGCGCCTCAAAGTCGGGCAGCGAGCGCAGCTTGATTGTCCAGCTATGCCCGGCAAGTCCGATCAGCCGGGCGGTACGGTATAGCGATCTGTCCTGATGCAGGGAGAGATGGTCGTCGTCGTCGTACATTAACGTTTCCGGCGTCGCGTTTTCACCGTCAAAAATCTCGTAGTCTATATGCCTGGCTTGTTCGCCGAGTATGCCGCGCATCAGGTCATTCATGCGAAACGGCGCATAAACCCAGCCTGTGATATGGGTGCGACGTTCGCTCAGCGTTTGATGCGGGCTGCCATTGCGGTATACGGGCAGATAGATGAGAAAACCGGCCTGTATTTTTTGATCCACTTCCATCAGAAGCTTGACTTTGCCCGATATCGCTGCTTTATCCAGATCGCGCGCCCGTTCCATTGCCGCGCGACGCACCGGTTCAGCATACATGTCGTAGCCGAAGGCGCGCAGATTACGCTCGGCAAACGGTTCCAGATAGATGACGGAGGTGTAGAGATCGCGTTCGCCGTTCGGGTGCAGTGCGTAGTCGGGGAAACCTTGCTTGCGGACCGACTCGATATGGCGGGATATTTCCTGTGGCGGAATGATCAGCGCGTAGCCGAGGCCTTGAATGCCCGGATAGCTGTGCGCCAGATGCAGATTGCTGACGTAGCTGCGGAATTCGTCCCGCTCGACACTGCTTGATGCGATATACAAGCCTGCAAGCCCGCGCAGCACCTGTTCATACGTTGCCAGTCGCTGCTCGATGCGCAGCACGATTTCGCGTGTTTGTGAATTGAAGCTGTCCTGCTGGATATGGTGCGCGGCATCCAGGGCCGCACGCTGCAAAAAGTAAGTCGTAGCAAGCCCGATTGCCAGAACCAGCCACGGCAGTAGCCTGCTAAGCTGCAGGCGTGTCATGAGGCGCACGGATCAGGTAAGCGTACATTCTCCGGAGCTCCTTGCAGGGTCGGTCACAGTTCAGTCCTGGCAGTGTAAGCTCAACTTACTTGGCGGGAGGAACTTCCTTCTTGGGCTTTTTTACTTCCTTGTTCTTGCGTTGCTGACCTTTTGCCATGATGTTTCTCCTTGTGTGATTGAGCGTGCATAGTAATACGGACAGATATATTCGTTGTGTTTTTTTAGCGGGCAACGCCGTATTTCTACAGATATTTCCATTTCGATATAATCAGCGTTTCCCTGACAGTCGCTCCGCTGCGCGCACCGTGTTCGCTACCAGCATGGTGATAGTCATCGGGCCTACACCGCCGGGAACCGGGGTGAGATAGCCGGCGACTTCCTTGACGCTGGCGAAGTCCACATCGCCGACCAGCTTGCCTTCCGCATTGCGGTTGATGCCGACATCGATTACCACCGCACCCGGCTTGACCATGTCGCCGGTAATGAAATTCGGACGACCTACCGCCGCTACCAGAATATCGGCATCGCGGGTGTGTTTTGCCAGATCCACTGTTTTGGAAGTGCAGATCGTCACGGTGGCGTTCTTGTGCAACAGCAGCAAAGCCATCGGTTTGCCAACGATGTTGCTGCGGCCGACTACCACGGCGTGTTTTCCTTCGATGGCAATGCCGGTTTTTTCCAGCATCACCATCACACCGTAAGGCGTGCAGGAAGGGAAGGGTGTCTCGCCCGTCACCAGTGCGCCGACATTTTTTTCGTGGAAGCCGTCCACATCCTTGTCGGGATTGATCGCCTCGATGACCTTGTGTGCGTCCAGATGTTTGGGTAGCGGCAGTTGTACCAAAATGCCGTGGATTTTCGGGTCATTGTTCAGGATGTTGACCGCTGCAAGCAAGGCCGCTTCGGTGGTGTCAGTCGGCAGTTCTACGTGTATCGAGTACAACCCCAGTTCCGCGCAGGC
The DNA here is from genome assembly GCA_030645775.1 of Gallionella sp. GTDB lineage: Bacteria > Pseudomonadota > Gammaproteobacteria > Burkholderiales > Gallionellaceae > Gallionella. The sequence goes on from JAUSLX010000226.1 coordinate 10,169, forward strand.
TTTGACCTTGTTGGCGACATACACTTTGGAAGCAGGATCGTTGCCCACGATGATCACTGCCATGCCGGGCGTGATGCCGCGCGCGATCAGAGCATCCGCGCGCACCTTCCATTCGGCGCGCACCTGCTGAGCGATGGCTTTACCGTCTATGATCTGCGCCGTCATTATTTGCCTGCGATTTCTTTTTGGTAGGCGGCCAGACCGTTGGTGATTTCCGCATGAGCCGCTTCTATCCCTTCCCAACCCCTGATCTTGACCCACTTGCCCGGTTCCAGCGCCTTGTACAATTCGAAAAAGTGCTTGATTTGTTCCAGAGTGATTTTCGGCAAGTCCTCGTAGGACTGAATTTCATGATACAGCGGGGTGAGTTTGTCGGTGGGCACGGCGATGATTTTTGCATCGTCGCCGCCTTCGTCACTCATCATCAATACGCCTACCGGGCGGCAGGGGATGATGGCGCCGTGGATGATGGGAAACGGGGTGATGACCAGGACATCGACAGGATCGCCGTCGTCGGCAATGGTCTCAGGGATGAAGCCGTAATTGCAGGGATAACGCATCAGCGAGCCGATGAAGCGATCCACCACCAGTACGCCGGATGCCTTGTCAACTTCATATTTGACCGGGTCGGCATGTTTGGGAATTTCAATGATGACATTGCATTCGTGGGGCAGTTTGTTTCCGGGGCGGACATTCAACAAGCTCATGAGATTTCCTTGGAATAAAATTGAAATTTGAAAACTGCGTAATTATAAGCGATGCAGTGCACTGCCGCTGAGTCGAAATAATGTGAAATTCATGCAGCGATTCGTTTGGCCCCTCGCCCGTTCGCGGGAGAGGGTTCGGGTGAGGGGGCATGGTTGTTTATTATTGGGGGCGCAGCCACCTTTGCCATGCCCGTTCGGTTAAAATGAAACGACTTAACTCAAGGAGGTGATGAAATGACAAGGCAACTAATCGGTAAAATGGTCATCGGTCAATCGGGCGGTCCCACCGCTGTCATCAATCAGTCGCTGGTTGGCGCGGTGCTCGCGGCGCGCAAGCAGGCTAACATCACCGGCATCCTGGGGGCACATCACGGCATTGCCGGGATCATGAAGGAAGATTTCATCGACCTGACTACGCAGAGCGTCGAACAGCTTGAGCTGGTTGCCGCCACGCCCGCCGCCGCACTGGGTTCGGTGCGACTCAAACCCGGACGTGCTGAATGCGAAAAAGTATTCGAGGTATTCAAAAAGCATGATGTGCGTTTTTTCTTTTATATCGGCGGCAATGATTCGGCCGAGACCGCGCACATCATCGCCGAAATGGCGAAAGAGGCAAATTATGATTTCTGCACCGTGCACATCCCCAAGACCATAGACAACGACCTGAAAGTCACCGATCACTGTCCCGGCTTTGCCTCTGCCGCACGCTTCGTGGCGCTGGCCTTCATGGGTGACGACCGCGACAACGCCGCCTTGCAGGGTATCAAGGTCAACGTGGTGATGGGGCGCAGCGCCGGATTCCTGACCGCTGCGTCCGCGCTGGCGCGCCAGGCGGAGGGCGACGGCCCGCATCTGATCTATCTGCCCGAACGCGTGTTCAATGTAGCGTCCTTTCAGCAGGACGTGCGCGATGCCGTGGCGAAATACGGTCGCTGCGTGATTGCCGTTTCCGAAGGCATCACCGACAGCAATGGTGATCCCATTGCGACCAGCGGCGAGCGTGACTCGCACGGCAACATCCAGTTGTCCGGCAGCGGTGCGCTGGGTGATACGCTGTCTGCACTGGTAAAAGAGGCTTTCCCGGGGCAAAAAGTGCGCGTGCGTGCCGACACCTTCGGCTATCTGCAGCGTTCCTTCCCCACCATTATTTCCGAGGTGGATGCCAGGGAAGCGCGCGAAGTGGGCGATTTCGCCGTGAATCACGCCGCCACGACAGCTCAGCCAGGCTCCGTATCTATCCGCCGTCTGAGCAGCCAGCCTTACGCCAGCGAATGCTTCATCACGCCGCTATCCTCTGTGGCACGCGAAGCAACTGAGATGAAGGACGAATACATTAACGCGGCGGGCAATGATGTGACTCAGGCGTGGATAGATTATGTGGCACCGTTAGTCGGTGAACTGCCGAAGATCGGTCGCCTGTAAGCGTCCGTTCGAAGTCCCGAAAAACCGGCGTGCAGCTGGTTTTTCGGTTTTATAAGCCGGAATTTGAATGAAATGAAGAACACAGTTTCCGTACTTTTTGTCTGCATGGGTAATATTTGTCGTTCTCCGACAGCCGAGGCCGTGTTTCGTCATTATGTCGAGCGTGCAGGATTAGCCGAATCTATCCTGATCGATTCGGCGGGGACGCATGATTATCACATCGGTGAACCGCCGGATAAGCGTACCCAGCATGCGGCGCAGCAGCGTGGTTATGACATGAGTGCGCTGCGAGGACGGCAGGTGCAAAGCGCAGATTTCGAACGTTTTGATTATGTGTTGGCGATGGATAAGGCTAATCTGGCGATACTGCAATATCTGACACCGCGCGGATGCAAAACACAGGCACAACTGTTTCTCGACTATGCGCGTCATCACAATGAATCGGAAGTTCCTGATCCGTATTACGGCGGTGCGCAGGGTTTCGAGCATGTGCTGGATATGGTGGAGGATGCGGCACAGGAGTTGTTGCAGCACATCCGGCAGCGGGAGTTGCCTGCGTAGTTATTGCTGAAATGCAGACGATAAAAAAGCCTCACAAAGTGAGGCTTTTTTATCGTAGCTTAAAATTAGGCTTTGGGGTTCTGCGTTTCGATTTGCACGAGAGGTTCGTTCTCTTTATACACTTCGAGTTGGCGGGTACGACGACGCACGACCGGCTGCGCCTTGACGGCAGTATCTGCAACCGCAGCGAGCCTGGTCGGAGCGGTTTCGATCTGCTGCAAAGTTTCGCCAGTTGTCACCGGAGCCGTCACCGGAGCGATTGTTGCCACCGGAGCAATTGTTTCAACCGGAGCAATTGTTTCGACCGGAGCGATTGTTTCGACCGGAGTTGCAACTACTGGCGCTGCTGTTTCAACGGCGCTTTCAGTGGCTACAGCCGACAGATTGGTAGGCATCGCCACATATTCTGTCGGTTTGAGCGTGCGGCTTGCTGGTCGCTCAAGCACTTCGGCCACCTCAGGCGTCTCCATAATCGTTACGCTGTTTTCTGCTGTATCCGTGGCGCTTGCATCCGCACCGGGCACGACATCACGTTTTTCGCGTTCACGACGACCACCGCGACGTCCACGGCGACGTGCGTTGCTCTTTTCGGTTTTTTCCGCTTCGGTTTCGATTTCGCCGACCACGGTGACTGCCGGGCTTTCGACTAGCGGTTTTTCTTCCGCAAGACGTGACTCAACAGGCTTCTTGGGCGGGCGCGGTTTTTGCGGTCTGGCAACCGTTTCTGCGGTGGGCATTTTTTCAGCAGGTTTGCTGGGTGCTTGTGCTGCGCTGCGTTCCGGCTTGTCGTTACGGTCGCGACGTTTGCGGTTGCCGCCTTCGTTACGCTCGGGCCGTTCGCTGCGTTCACGACGCGGATTAGTGCGTGGTTTGCTGGCAACGGCTGTTTCCCTGGCTTCGTCTCCGCCCAGCAGGGATTTGAACCAGCCGCTGATTTGACCCAGCAGGCTGGATGTTGCAACCGGCTGTTCGACTTTCATCGGAGCCGGGGCTGTTGGTGTGATGCCCTTGACGGCAGCAACCGAACGCACGCCTTTTTGCGGCTCCTGTGCCTGTTTGTTGTCATCCGGCTTTTCCACCATATTGTAGCTGGCCTGCGCTATTTCACCGCTCAGATCGTCATGGCGCAGACGGTTGATGGTGTAGTTGGGCGTTTCCAGATGCGGGTTGGGGATCAGGATGATCGGCACTTTCAGGCGCGATTCAACGCGATGAATGTCGGCACGCTTTTCGTTGAGCAAGAAGGTGGCCACATCGACAGGAACCTGCGCGTGTATCGCCGCGCTGCTGTCTTTCATGGCCTCTTCCTGAATGATGCGCAGGATGTGCAGTGCGGAAGACTCGGTGCCGCGTATATGACCGATGCCGCTGCAACGCGGGCAGGTGATGTAGTTGCTCTCGCCCAGCGAAGGTTGCAGGCGCTGGCGGGAAAGCTCCAGCAGGCCGAAGCGCGAGATCTTGGCGGTTTGCACGCGGGCACGGTCAAAGCGCAGCGAGTCGCGCAGGCGGTTCTCGACATCGCGCTGGTTCTTGCTGTTTTCCATGTCGATGAAGTCGATCACGATCAGTCCGCCCAGGTCGCGCAGGCGCATCTGGCGGGCGATTTCTTCTGCCGCTTCCAGATTGGTATTGAATGCGGTGGCCTCGATATCCGAGCCTTTGGTGGCGCGTGCCGAGTTGATGTCGATCGCGGTCAGCGCTTCGGTATGGTCGATGACGATGGCGCCGCCGGAGGGCAGGCGCACTTCGCGCGCATGAGCTGATTCGATCTGATGCTCGATCTGGAAGCGCGAGAACAGCGGCACGTCGTCCACATAGAGCTTGATGCGGTTGACGTTGTCAGGCATCACCGTGCTCATGAAGGCATGTGCCTGCTGATACACGTCTTCGGTGTCGATCAGGATTTCGCCGATTTCCGGATTGAAGTAGTCGCGAATGGCGCGTACCACCAGAGAGCTTTCCAGATAAATCAGGGAGGGCGCTTTTTCGCTGCTGGCAGCATCGGCAATGGCTGTCCACAGTTGATTGAGGTAGTTAAGATCCCACTGCAGTTCTTCTTCATTGCGTCCGATACCGGCGGTGCGGGCGATGATGCTCATGCCTTCCGGTACGTCCAGATGCGACAGGACTTCGCGCAACTCGGTGCGTTCATCCCCTTCGATGCGGCGTGATACACCGCCGCCGTTCGGGTTGTTCGGCATCAGTACGATGTAGCGACCGGCAAGACTGATGAAGGTGGTCAGTGCCGCACCTTTGTTGCCGCGCTCGTCTTTTTCGATTTGCACCAGCAGTTCCTGGCCTTCGCGCAAGGCTTCCTTGATCGACGGGCGGTTGCCACAACCGGGTTGATAGAACTGCGAGGATACCTCTTTGAACGGCAGGAAACCGTGACGATTACCGCCATATTCGACGAAGCAGGCTTCGAGACTGGGCTCGATGCGTGTGATGACAGCCTGGTAAATGTTGCTTTTGCGTTGTTCTTTTCCGGCGGTTTCAATGTCCAGGTCAATTAATTTTTGACCGTCAACAATGGCGACACGGAGTTCTTCCGGTTGTGTCGCATTGAATAACATGCGTTTCATTTATATTTTCTCCCGCGCTCTGACACGGGCAAGACTCAAGCTACAGCGATTAGGCGTGTGTAGGGAAAAATCGCGTGAACAGTGTATAAAAACAGTTGATCAAATCGGTTCTCTTTGAGTAGTTGGTCGCTTGGGTAACGCGGCATAAATTGCAGCACAGTTGGGGAGAATTCCTGGATTCGTGCAGGGCGGCTAATCAGCGGCGCCTGCATTTGTCTGGCTCGACCACAAGGTGTTGCAACTCTTCTGCCCCGTTACGGAAATCCACAGGTGCTTTGAGCGCGCAAATCAATTACTATCACTGCTGGTTCCGGTGAGTGATATTAACCGGGCTGCGGCTGGCGGGAGGAGGCGCATTGCGCCATCGCTTTTTCCAACTGCCTGAACAAATTTCAATGTAGAAATTTGCCAGAGACAATCGGCGGGAGATGTATCCCGAACTTATCCAATCCAAAACGCGCGAACGCCGAAGTATAAGCATAATGAATAGTTTAAGCAAAGAATCTGTCACATTACTTACGATAGATGAAAGCGGTGAAGCGCAGCGCATCGACAACTTTCTGTTTCGTCATTTGAAAGGCGTGCCCAAGAGCCATATTTATCGCATTTTGCGCGGCGAAGTGCGGGTGAACAAGAAGCGCGTGGATCAGACCTATCGTTTGAAACTGGGCGATCTGTTGCGCATTCCGCCGGTGCGTGTGGCGCAGAAGCAGGAGACGGCCGAGGTCTATATTCCGACTGCTGAACTGCCGATCATTTATGAAGATGATGCGCTGCTGGTGATTAACAAACCTTCCGGCCTGGCGGTGCACGGCGGTAGCGGGGTGAGTTTCGGTGTGATCGAGCAAATGCGCCGCGCCCGTCCGCAGGCCAAATTTCTGGAACTGGTACATAGGCTCGACCGTGAGACCTCCGGGGTGCTGCTGCTGGCGAAGAAGCGTTCCGCGCTCACGGCGATGCACGAGATTATGCGCGAGGGAAACAGCGACAAACGCTATCTGACGCTGGTGCTGGGGAAATGGCTGAACGTCAAACAGCATGTCAAACTGCCGCTGCACAAGTTCGACACACCGCAAGGTGAGAAGCGTGTGACGGTCAGGGAGGGAGGGCAAGCCTCGCACACCATTTTCACGCTGCAAAAAACCTGGCCGGGGTTCAGTTTATTGGAAGCGCAACTCAAGACCGGGCGCACCCACCAGATACGCGTGCATCTGTCTCATCTGGGTTTTCCGATTGCCGGAGACGATAAATACGGCGACTTCGCGCGTAACCGGGAATTGATGAAGCAGGGTTTGAAGCGTATGTTTTTGCATGCGCATTCGATTGCCTTCAGCCATCCGCTGACCGGCGAGCCGCTGCAGATCAGCGCGCCGCTGCCGCCGGAGTTGCAGGCCTTCGTGGATAAGCTGAATACACAGGAAAACTGACGGTAAAAGCATTTAACGTGAAACTCGCGTAGCGATTCGTTTGCCCTTTCCCTCGCTTGCGGGGGAAAGTTGGAAAGGGGGAAACGGGCATGGCGGGTTTCATTATCAGGGGTGGTCACTTTTCCATGCCCGTTAGGTCGAATGGCGGGCAGTAGAGGGAATCGAAAATTGCGCGCTGCCAGGATGGCTGCTTTCCCGGAATTCGCGGCCCCCGCCATGTGCTTCGCGGCTGAAAGCATGACGGCGGGGCGAAGTTGCAGCACACGTAAAAAAGGACACTCGAAAGTGTCCTTTTAGGGTGAGGCGGCTTGGTAACAGCGCTTATTCGACTTTAGCGGTGGCGCGCAAGTCGGTGATCGCTTTCTGTATCGCCTGCTGTTGCAGACGTTGTTGCAACTGCGGCTTCAACTCGTCAAAGGCAGGCACTTTGAGCGCGCGCACATCATCCAGCCTGATGACGTGCCAGCCGAATTGCGACTGTACGGGTTCTTTGGTGTATTCGCCCTTTTTCAGGTTCAGCAAGGCGTTGGCAAAGGGTTCGACAAAGTTCTTAGGTACGGTCCAGCCCAGTGAGCCGCCGCGTTCAGCCGAGCCGGTATCCAGGGATTTCGCAGCGAGTTTTTCAAATTTTTCCTTTTTCCCCAGTTTTGCGATGACGGCACGGGCTTCGGCTTCGCTGGACAGCAGGATGTGGCGCGCATCGTATTCCTTGTCACCCAGCTTGGCTTTGAGGGTTTCATAGGCTTGCTGGAGTTGCATTTCGCTGATCGGATTTTTCTTCAGCTGGTTCTGCACATAGGCGTTGACCAGTACAGTTTGTTTGGCAATTTCAATTTGTTGAACGACATCTGTTGTCTTGTCCAGGCCGTCTTTGAGTGCGGACTGCACCATCAATTCGCGGCTGATCAGGTCGTCACGAATGGCTTTGCGTAATTCCGGGCCGTCTGTCTGACCTTGTGCCAGCGCAGCGGTCACGTTCATTTCGATGCGTTCCTGAGGAATAGCCACACCATTGACGATGACAGCGGATTTTTCTTCGGCAAAAGCGGGGTTGATCGCCAGTGCGATTAAAATGGCCAGTGCTGTAAATTTACGGGTTTTCAACATGTGCATCCTCTTCAAATATAAATAATAGAAAATTTAAACTTCGTCCGGCGTGTTCGCCTGTATGTTGAGCGCGTGTATTTCGCGTTTCAACATTTCCTCCAGCGCGGAATATATCATACGGTGGCGCGCCATCGTACCCTTTCCGCTGAACTCGGCGGAGACGATGCGCAATACATAATGACCGCCGCCATCGCGTGCGCCGGCATGTCCGGCATGTTTATGGCTTTCGTCAATTATTTCCAGAGAAACAGGGTTGAGCGCAGCCAGATGAGCGCGCATTTTTTCTATGCGGTTCATGCCGGGAATGCCTTTTTAAAGGGTTGTACGCTGACCCGGCTATATACGCCGCTGGTCAGATAAGGATCGGTATTTGCCCAGTCCTGTGCTGCGGACAGTGAGGGGAATTCGGCCACAATCAGGCTGCCCGTGTAACCCGCCGCACCCGGATCTTCGGCGTCCACGGCAGGGAAGGGGCCGGCCAGCAGCAGGCGTCCCTGCGCTTGTAACAGTTGCAGGCGCGCGACGTGTGCGGGACGGGAGGCCAGACGCCTGCTCAGGCTATCCGGAACATCCTGTCCTGTGATGGCATACCACATCAGTTGTTCTCCTTTTTCTCATCCACATATTTCGCCAGCCACGCGCTTTGCGCCAGGATGAACACCAGCATCAGACCGGTGAAGCCGAACAGTTTGAAATTGACCCAGGTGTCAGTGGAATAGTTGAAGGCAACGTACAGGTTGATAAATCCGAGTACCGCAAAAAACAGACTCCAGCTCAGATTCAGGCGGTTCCATACGCGCACGGGTAGAGCCATTTTTTCATTCAGCAAGGCGCGTATCAGGTTTTTGCTGAACAGCAAATTCGATCCCAGCAGGACCACGGAAAACAGCCAGTACAGCACGCTGGGTTTCCATTTGATGAAGGTTTCGTCCTGCAGCAGCAGCGTTGCGCCGCCGAATACGCCGATGATGGCAAAACTCACCCAGAGCATGGTATCCACTTTGCCATGCCGGTATTTAGTCCAGATAATCTGGGCGACGGTCGCAGCAATGGCGATCGCGGTAGCGACATAGATGCCCTGAAATTTGAATGCGATAAAAAACAGGATGACGGGAAAGAGATCGAACAGCAGTTTCATGGTTTATTTTCTATCGAGAACGAGTGAGGCCGAATTGATGCAATAGCGCAATCCGCCGGGTTTCGGGCCATCGGGGAATACATGACCGAGATGCGCAGCGCACTGCGCGCAGTTTACTTCATCCCGGCGCATGCTGTAACTGTTGTCAACGCGTGTGGTGAGGCTGTCCGGTTGGATCTCTTGCCGGAAGCTGGGCCAGCCGGAACCTGAATCGAACTTGGTCGCTGCATCGAACAGGGGATTGCCGCAGCATACGCAGCGATAAATGCCTGCCTCATGGCAATCCCAGTATTCTCCCGTGAAGGGCGGCTCTGTGCCGCACTGGCGGCACACCTGAAATTGCTCAGGAGTGAGTGTTTCTCGCCATTCGGCATCTGTTTTTGTAACCGCTTGATTCATAAGTGTATTTAAAGAACCTCGCCGGCATGATCCGCCAGGCGCGAGCGTTCGCCGCGCATCAGGGTGATGTGACCGCCATGTTCCCATCCCTTGAATCTGTCCACCACATAAGTCAGGCCGGAGCTGCCTTCGGTGAGGTAGGGCGTGTCTATCTGTGCGATGTTGCCCATGCACACTACTTTGGTGCCGGGGCCGGCGCGCGTGATCAGGGTTTTCATCTGCTTGGGCGTGAGGTTCTGCGACTCATCGATGATGATGAATTTATTCAGGAAGGTGCGACCGCGCATGAAATTGAGCGACTTGATCTTGATGCGCGAGCGGATTAAATCGCGCGTTGCGGCTTTACCCCAATCCCCGGCCTCCTCATCGGTCTTGTTCAGCACATCCAGATTGTCATCCAGCGCGCCCATCCACGGCGTCATTTTTTCTTCTTCGGTGCCGGGCAGGAAGCCGATGTCCTCGCCGACCGGCACGGTCACGCGGGTGATGATGATTTCCGTATAACGTTTGGATTCCAGGGTTTGCATCAGCCCTGCAGCCAGTGTCAGCAGAGGTTTTCCGGTACCCGCCTGCCCCAGCAGGGTGACGAAATCGATTTCGGGATCCATCAGCAAATTGAGCACAAAGTTTTGTTCGCGATTGCGTGCGACGATGCCCCACACATTGTTCTTGCTGTGCGTGTAGTCGGTCAAGGTGCGCAGCACGGCGCTATTCTCGTCCTGTTCCAGCACCCGCGCATAAAACGGAGTGTCGTCTTCCTTATAAACGAATTGATTGATGAAAAACGCGCCGCACAGCGGGCCGTGTATCCGGTAATAGGTGTGACCGTCCTTGAGCCAGGACTCCATGTCGCGGCCATGCGTCTCCCAGAAATCCACGGGCAGTTGCAGTACGCCGCCATACAGCAAATCGGTGTCTTCGAGCACCTTGTCGTTGAAATAGTCCTGAGCGTCCAGTCCCAGCGCACGCGCCTTGATGCGCATATTGATGTCTTTGCTGACCAGAATGACCGCGCGTTCCGGTTGCTGTTGTTGCAGGCCGATGATGACGCCCAGAATCGCGTTATCGGCTTTGCCGAGTTCGAGATTTTGCGGTAACTCGTGCTTGACGAAGCTGGTTTGCAGATACAGACGGCCGGTGCAATTTTTGTGTGCAACGGATTTGAGCGCGATGCCCTCTTCGATATTGCGCGGCGCATCGTTGACGATCTCGTCGAGGAAACGGCTGGCCTGACGCGCATTGCGCGCCACTTCGGTCATGCCCTTTTTCTTGTTGTCCAATTCCTCCAGCACGAACATCGGCAGGCAGATGTCGTGTTCTTCGAAGCGGAACAGGCTGGTCGGGTCATGCAATAAAACGTTGGTGTCCAGAATGAATAATTTGCTATGGGCTGCCGCTTTTTTGCGTGGGGTCATGACGTTCATCCTATTTTAAAGTCGCGTAGCGAAGAGTCGAGGTGAGGGAACGGGCATGGAAAGTTTCATTTTTATCGGGAGAGTGGCCTGGTCATGCCCGTTAGGCTAGGGTAGTAACAAAATCGAGAACTTCCTGTGCATGGCCATCGGCCTTGAGCTTGCGCCATTCCTGGCGTAACACGCCATCGCGGTCAAACACAAAGGTGCTGCGTTCGATGCCGCGCACCTGCTTGCCATACATATTCTTCAGCTTCATCACGCCAAACAGTTCACAAACCGTTTCGTCGGTATCGGACAGGAGTTCAAAAGGCAGGCTGAAGCTGGCCTTGAAACTTTCATGCGACTTGAGGCTATCGCGGGAAATGCCCGCCAGTTCACAATTTGCCTGCTGAAATTGCGCATACAGGTCACGGAATTGTTGAACTTCGGTGGTGCAGCCCGGCGTATTGTCCTTGGGGTAGAAAAACAGAACCAGATGTTTTCCGCGTGCGGCCGCGAGTGTGAAGGTCTGTCCGCCCGTGGCGGGCAGGGAAAAATCAGTGACAGGGTTTTCTGACATGGATTAACTTTCATTAAGGTTTCGCCATTCTTGACAATAAATGCAACAAAGGCAAGCGGCGTGCGCGGCTTCCCGCAAAATCGCCCCTGGGTGGATTGATTTTTGGCCATGAAGTCTTGTAATGGTTATACTTCCCGGCCGTCATGACTTTAGTCGCGAGGTGCGTGGCGGGTGTCGCCGTCATTGCGAGCAACGCAAAGCAATCCAGAGGCACGTCATTGCGAAGCCCGAAGGGCTGCGGCAATCCAGAATTTTAGTCACTTACAGGTTTAATAATGTCAAAACGTGACAAGATTTGTGTTTTTCGTAGGTCGGGTTTTTATTCAGGAATAAAGTGGTTTCATCGCTTATATTCCGTGGAAATGCCCTTGCGGCATTATCCCGACAAGACGTGTTGAATGAAGAAAAAACGTCGGGATAAATCCCGACCTACGAGTTTGGTTCCGGCTAAGGGCTAAAGCCCAAGCCATCATTGATAAAAAGGATTCTGATTTGCCACGTCGCTGCGCTCCTCCCGCCACGCTTTGCTCGCGGCTAAAGGCATGGGCTAAAGGCCGCTCCTCGCAATGACGTGCCTCTGGATTTTCCCCGGCCTCAACCTTAACTTTGCGGGTAAGGCGAGGTTGGAGGGGATTAACGGATTATTTGGGATTGAAAGTACTCCATGAACGACAACGATTACATGCGTGCCGCACTTGAGCTGGCAAGTCAGGCGCAAGCGGCGGGCGAGGTGCCGGTGGGGGCGGTGGTGGTGAAGGAGGGCGAAATCATCGGGCGCGGCTTTAACGCGCCGATTTCACGTCACGACCCGTCAGCACACGCCGAGATGCAGGCGTTGCGCGATGCGGCGCACCGCATCGGCAATTATCGTCTGTCAGGGTGTGAGCTGTATGTCACGCTGGAACCCTGTCTGATGTGTGCCGGAGCCATCATGCATGCGCGTATTGCACGGGTGGTTTATGGTGCGAGCGACTACAAGACGGGGGTGTGCGGCAGCGTGCTGGATGCCTTCGGTGAATGTTCTACTCGCCACTCACCACTGGCCACTCACCAACATGTACGTCTGAATCATCATGCTCAGGTCGTGGGCGGGGTATTGGCCGAAGAGTGTGGTTTAATGCTGAGCAATTTTTTCGCGCAGCGCCGCGCGCAACAGAAGGATGCCAGAGCGCATGCGGGCATGACGGGGTAGTATGAAAATCACCATCCATATTTCCACCCAGACGCTGTCGTTGTTTGACGATGACGACACGCTGCTGTGTTGTTACCGCGTTTCAACCGCAGCGAACGGGGCGGGCGAGGTAAGCGGTAGTTATTGCACGCCACGCGGAAAACATGTGATACGCGCCAAAATAGGTGCGGGTTGCCCTGAAAATACCGTGTTTGTGAAGCGTCGCCCGACCGGCGAAATTTATACGCCGGAACTGGGTGCGCAGTTTCCCGAGCGGGACTGGATATTGACACGGATTTTATGGCTGTCCGGTTGCGAACCGGGCTTTAACCGGCTCGGCAACAGCGATACCATGCGCCGCTATATTTACATCCACGGCACGCCCGATTCCGTAGCGGTTGGTCAGGCCAGCTCACATGGCTGCATCCGGATGCACAACGCGGATTTGCTTGAATTGTTTGCGTTGGTGCCTGCGGGAACCGCTGTCGAAATTATCGAATAACTCATCCGGAAGATGCACATGACGAACCCTTTTAGCGTAAGTATGGTCTGCTGGCATGACGGCGAGCCTTTGCTCAAGTCCGTGCGCGAAGCGGTGTTTATTCACGAACAGGGCATACCCGCCGAACTGGAATGGGACGGGCTGGAGGAACATTGCCGTCATGCTTTAGTGCTCAGCCAACAGGGTGAGGCGATAGGCTGCGGCCGTATGCTGGCGAACGGGCATATCGGCCGCATCGCCGTGTTGCCGAAATGGCGCAAACAAAAAGTCGGCACGGCCATCATGGAAGCACTGCTGGATTACGCGCGTGCGCACGATTACCCGCAGGTGGACGTGGATGCACAGACGCACGCCATACCCTTCTATCGCAGCTTTGACTTTGCAGACGAGGGTGAAGTCTTTATGGATGCGGGCCTGCCGCATATCAGGATGGTGTTGGAGCTGTAGCCTGACGCGGATGGAGAGTCCGGTATTATTTTTTTCTGCTTGGCGTTGTTCCCATGCTGCATGCTAAACTTCCGGCCCTTTATCCATGCTGGAGCATCATGAAAACCCTTTCCCGATACACTCAGTCGGCTAAGTACGCATTTCTGGCCGCGTTAATTGCAATGCCGGCGTTGGCCGCACCGGTCGCCAAAAAAGCTCAGCCAGACCCCAAGCCCTCAATGGGCCCTGTCGCCAATTACGCCGCACAGGGCGGTGTCCGGCAGTGTCTCGGTCGTATAGATCAGCTCAGTAATTTCCTGACAGCGGGTGCCACCAGTGGCGCCAACGTGTTCATCAATCCGCGCGAGCCGGATCGTGGCCTTACTTCAGTCTCGATGGAGGTGCAGGGCAATAACGGCCTGTCGTATGTGGCGACTGCCTTCAGTCCGGCCGCGACATCCTGCGATGGCACTTATGAGGCTATCACCTACTGGGGCGGTAGCTGCGATCAGGTTGCCGCTTCGTTTCCGGGTTTCAAGCGCGTCAATCCCTTGCGTCAACATATCCAGACGCTGGATGGCGGTCCCTACGCCAAGGTGTATCTGATGCCGGCGGGACAGGGCTGCATCAGCATCAAGAAGGAAACGGTGTATTGATGCCGGATTGCCCTCCACCGTCATTGCGAGCAACGCGAAGCAATCCAGTGGTTTTCCCTTTGAGGTAATGACTGGATTACCACGTCACTGCGTTCCTCGTAATGACGTGCCTGTAGATTGCCGCGTCCCTTGCGGTTGAAGGCATGACGAGTCTTTTTAATGAACCATTTTGGATGAATAAAGTGCGGAATCAAATATGAAAAAACTTCTCGACCCGCAGCAGGAAATCGACGGTGTATTGCTTGGTTTTCGGCGTGCTTTCCTCCAGGTTGGGGGTTTCAGTTTCGTGATCAACATGCTGATGCTGGTACCGGCGATCTATATGCTGCAACTCTACGACCGCGTGCTCATGAGCCGCAACAGCGCTACGCTGTTGATGCTGACGCTGGTGGTTCTGGTGCTGTATGTGCTGATGAGCATGCTGGAACTGGTCCGCTCGCGGGTGCTGGTGCGGGTGGGTACTCAGCTCGATGTGACGCTCTCCAACCGGATATTTACGGCTGCCTTTGAACGCAATCTCCAGCGGCAGGGCGGCAATCCGGCCCAGGCGCTGAATGACCTGACTACGGTGCGCCAGTTTCTCTCCGGCGCGGGAATTTTTGCCTTCTTTGATACGCCGTGGACGCCGATATTTATTATCGTCGCGGGCCTGCTGCATCCTCTGATTGGTCTGTTTTGCCTGATTGGTGCGCTGATCCTGCTCGCGCTGGCCTGGCTGAACGAGATGGTGACCCGCAAGCCGCTGGCGGAAGCCATGACGCACGCCATGGCGGCAGGTCAGTATGCCAACAACAATTTGCGCAACGCCGAAGTGATCGAGGCGATGGGGATGCTGGGTAATATCCGCCGGCGCTGGCACGAGCGCCAGCAAAAATTCCTCGCGCTGCAGGCGCTGGCGAGCGACCGTTCCGGCGTGGTGATGGCGGTCAGCAAGTTTATGCGGATTACGCTCCAGTCGCTGGTTCTCGGCCTTGGTGCCTGGCTGGTGCTGGACAATGTGGTCACGGCGGGAGCCATGATCGCCGGTTCTATCCTGATGGGCCGTGCACTCGCACCGGTTGATCAGGTGATTTCGACGTGGAAACAATGGATAGCCGCGCGAGCCGCGTACCATCGCCTGAACGAGATGCTCAAGGCCTATCCCCTGCAACCGGATCGATTGTCACTGCCCGCGCCCAGAGGTGATTTGCTGGTGGAAAACGTCACCGCAGCACCGCCCGGAACCCAGCGTATCGTGCTGAAGAATCTTGCCTTTCGCATCAACCACGGCGACGTGGTGGGCGTGATGGGGGCCAGTGCGGCAGGAAAATCCTCGCTGGCGCGCCTGCTGGTGGGGGTGTGGCGGCCACAGGTGGGGCATGTGCGTCTGGACGGGGCGGATGTGTCCAGTTGGGACAAGGCGGAGCTGGGCCCCAATATCGGTTATCTGCCGCAGGATGTCGAGCTGTTCGACGGGTCGATCGCGGAGAATATCGCGCGTTTCGGTGAGTTGGACAGCGACAAGATTATGGCGGCAGCACAGATGGCCGGGGTACACGAGATGATCCTGCATTTGCCGCAGGGCTATGACACGCCTATCGGGGTGGATGGCAGCGGCCTTTCCGGGGGGCAGAAACAGCGCATCGGCCTGGCCAGAGCGGTGTTTGGCAATCCTGCGCTGGTGGTGCTGGACGAACCTAACTCGAATCTGGACGAACTGGGCGAGGCGGCGCTTGTTCAGGCGATTAAGGCGCTCAAGGCGCGCGGACGGACGGTGGTGGTGGTCGGTCATCGGCCCAGCACTTTTGATGTGATGGATAAGATACTGGTGCTGCGTGAGGGTACGCTGGCAGCCTACGGCCCGCGTGACGATGTGTTGGCGGCGCTCCGGCAACCTGCGCAGGTGAACAAGCTAACGGTGGAGAAGGCGACGACATGAAAATAAAGCAATGGCTGAATTTTTTCAAGACGGACAAGGATGATGCGGAGGTTTCCTCCATCATGGCAGATGACAAGTCATCCCTGGCCACAGACGAGCAGGGTACCGCGCGCTGGGGATTGCGGATATTGCTGATCGGTGTGGGCGCGTTCATGGTGTGGGCGATTTTTGCGCCGCTGAGCGAGGGCGTGCCTGCCCACGGATTCATCAAGGTAGAGGGAAATCGCAAGACGATTCAGCACCTGGGCGGGGGCATCGTCGAGGAAATCATGGTTAAGGAAGGCGACCGGGTCGTGGCGGATCAGCCCTTGATGCGGCTTAATGAAACCCAGTTGAAGGCGCAGCAGGGGATAGTCGAAAGCCAGTTGGTGATTGCCTTGGCGATGGAGGCACGTTTGAACGCGGAACGCGACAACCGCGACAAACTGACCTATCCGGAATTTCTGCTGGCCCGCCAGCAGCATCCTCAGGCGGTTGAGGCGATGCAGGTTCAGGGGCAGTTATTTCGCACACGGCGCGCGGCGTTGAGGGGCGAAGAAGCCATCGGACGTGAAACCATCATCGGACTGGAAGAGCAGGTGCGCGGGCTGACCGCTCAGGAGGCGGCGAAGGCGGAACAGCTCAGCTCTTTCAAGGAAGAGCTGAAAACGCTGCGGCCGCTGCATGAAGACGGCTATATTCCCCGCAATCGTCTGTTTGAACTGGAACGGGCGGTGGCCTATTTGTCGGGCCAGCGCAGCGACGATCTGGCGAATATCGGTCGGGCGAAAAGCCAGATTTCCGAAATAAAGCTCAAGGTGCTGCAAAGCCGTCAGGTTTACCAGAAAGAGGTGCAAACCCAGTTGGCGGAGACTCAGAGCAAGGTGGCCGATCTCAAGGAACGACTGGTGGCGACTCAGGACGAACTGAAGCGTGTCGTGCTGAGGGCGCCCAGTGCGGGCATCGTGGTGGATTTGACTGCGCACACCATAGGCGGCGTGATTGCGCCGGGCCAGAAATTGATGGATATCGTGCCCGAAGGCGGCGGGTTGCTGATTGAGGCGCAACTGCCGACACATCTGATCGATAACGTGCATGTGGGGCTGGATGTGGATATCAGTTTTACGGCGATGGACCATACGCTGGTGCCCACGATTCCGGGCAAGCTGACCTATGTATCAGCCGACCGTATGGTTGATCCCAGGACGGATATGCCTTATTTCGTGGGCCGGGTGATGGTGACGGAAGAGGGTATGAAAATACTCGGCAAGCACAGCATGCAGCCCGGTATGCCCGCAGATGTGGTGGTCAAGGTGAGCGAGCGCAGCATGATGGGCTATATGTTGAAGCCCTTGTTTAATAGTTTGCGGTTTGCCTTTACGGAGCGCTGAGTCATGATTTCCTGGAAACGTTTGATTATCGGCTGCACCTTGATTTGCCCCGCCATGGCTGCCCTGGCTGCGCCTCTCGGCTTGCTGGATATTTATCAACATGCGCAAAGAGGTGATCCGGACTTCGGTGCTGCCGTTGCGAGTTATCAGGCTGGCTTGAAAACGCAGGACGTGGGACTGGCAGGCTTGCTGCCGAGCGTTTCGGCGAGCGTTTCTTCGACGCGAAACCGCTACGGACTGGAAACGACCGCCTTGCCCTGGGCGAATTACAATTTCACCTCGCGTGTGCAAACCATACAGCTGACCCAATCGATTTTCGACTGGGAGAAAATTTCTGCCTACAACGAAGCATCGGCGCTCACTGAGCTGGCCAAGGCTGTTTTCGCCGAAGCGAAAGCCGACCTGATCGTGCGCGCGGCGCAAGGCTACTTTAGTTATTTGCTGGCCTGCGACAATCTGGAGATGGCCGAGGCGCAGAAAAATGCGCTTTCCCAGCAGCGGACCCAGGCCGAGAAACTCTACAAGTCCGGTGTGGGCACTGTCACCGATGTGGAAGAAACCAAGGCGCGTTATGAGATTGCCGAGGCGCAGCTGCTGGCGGCCAGTGGCACGCTGGATGTGCGGCGTCGCGAACTGGAAAAAATGACCGGCGCCATGCCCGGTGATATTCGTCGCATCACTGATCCGTTCAAGATGGCTTTGCCGGAGCCTTTGAATGTCACAGTATGGCTGGAAGCGGCCACCCGGCAGAATTTACGGGTAATCAGCCAGCAGTTGAACCTGCGGGTCGCGGAAATTCAGGCGGACAAGGGCTGGGCCGGGCATCTGCCCAGTTTGAATCTGGTGGCCAGCACGCAGAAGGGCAGCGCGCCCAATTACTTCACCAATTCCGACAGCTCCAGCCGTGTGGGGCTGCAATTGTCCATGCCGCTCTATGAAGGCGGGAAAGTTTCGGGTATGAACGAACAGGCTTTCTTCCGTAAGGAAAAGGCCAGGCACGAGCTGGAATCGGCGGTCAGAGACAGCCAGATCAAGGTCAGTCAGGCCTATCTGGGCGTCGTCAACGGCATCGCTCAGGTCAAGGCGCTGGAACAGGCCGTCAAATCAGGCGAGACCACCTTGCAAGGCATGAAAGTAGGGCAGCGTACCGGCTTCAGAACCAATACCGATGTGCTGAACGCCCAGCAACAACTATTCGTGACCCAAAGAGATCTGCAACAGCAACGTTACACCTACCTGCTGAACAGATTGCAATTGCAAGCCGAAGCCGGCAGCCTGAATGACGAGAGCGTGGCCCTGATAGACAGCCTCATCAGTCAGACTAGGTGATCCAGTCAGTCCTCAAGGCAAAACCTCTGGGTTGCCGCGCCGCATTCGCGGCTCGCAACGACGGCAGTGCTGTGCGGCGGGAGACGGGAGACGGGAGGCGGGAGGCACGTCATGCCTTTAGCCCAGGCCTTTAAAAAAGCGCTGGGTTGCCACAGCCCTCCGGGCTTCGCAACGACGGCAACGACGGCAGTGCGGCTAAAGGCATGACGCGCCACGTCCCGCCACGTACTTCGCGGCTACATGAACAGCAACGACACCTGTTCTGACTCAAACCCCATTGGATTCACGCACCTCGCTCATACTCAAACACCGCTATCGGTTGCGTAACGGCAATGTGAAAGAGTAGAATCCGCGCCATAACTGATTGAAGGAGCAGAAATATGAGCAATATCATTGCTTTTATAAAGCCGCTCGCCGTGACGATTACTCACGACGAAGGAATGTGGGTAGCCGCATGTGATGCGCTGTTTCTTGCCACCGAAGCCGAAACATTCGAGGCGCTGACCGCTCGTGTGTGGGAGCTTGCGCCGGATATGATTGAAGCGAACGACTTGAGTCTTGATCCAAAATCCCTGCGTTTTGATTTTCAATACACGCAATCCGCCGACGATCACAGACTGACAATGTAAGCCATGGGCAGTGGCTACTATGTGCAACTGCGTAAAATATTATTGGATCATAACTGCTCTTTCGTCCGCCAGGGAAAGGGGAGCCACGAAATATGGCGCAACCCAGAAAATGACAGGAATTTCCCTGTGGCTGTAACAATCATATCTCGGCATCTCGCCAATGAAATACTGAAACAGGCCGGATTGAAAATCAAGATTTAAGACGGGCTGCATCATTTACGCCGCACGCCGCTTGGCAACGCGCTGAGCAAAATTCACCGATTTTGTGATGTGTGGCTTGCAATGAGGGGCGACGCCATGTATCGCCGCAGCAACCACGTGCAGATCGTTCTGATCCGGTAAATCGACCATAGGAATCAGGTGCTCGAAACTGACTCCGAGGCTATCTCGCACATGAGCGTTCATAAGGGGTCTCGTTCGGTCAAGGTCTCCCGGCTTTAATGTAATGAAACTCGCGCAACGACGGCCAAAGTTCATGGCGCGGTGGGTGGAGGCGTGGGCGTGGCGGTAACCCTAAGCCGGACAAGCCTGAACCAAACTCGTAGGTCGGGATTTATCCCGACGTTTTTGCTTCATTCAACACGTCTTGTCGGGATAATGCCGCAAGATCGCAAGGGTCTTCCCACGGAATATAAGGCGATAAATCGCCTATTCCTGAATGAGGGGCATTT
>JAUSLX010000229.1 GCA_030645775.1 Gallionella sp.
ATAATCCATCTCGCCGTGCAAACCGCGCGCAAGCCAGTCCAGCAGACCGCTTTCTGCTGCGCTCAGGTCGGTATCGGTAATGCCTACAGCCTGAAAGCCGAGCTCATGAGCCCAGACGCGTATCGTTGCAGCAAGCGCGTCATACTGTCCTGACGGAGAATTTCTATTTTGCATAGCCACGATGATAGCCGAATCACCCTGCAGTTGGCCGATGAAAATGCGACCCTTGCGTTGGCCACCCGTCTGGCCGCGCAACTTCAGCCGGGCATGGTTATTTATCTGCATGGTGATCTGGGCGCGGGCAAGACATGTATGGTGCGCGGGATATTGAACGCTTTGGGCTATAGTGGCCGGGTAAAGAGCCCTACTTATACTTTGCTTGAGCCCTACCACGCAGCCGGGCTGGACTTGTGCCACTTTGATCTGTATCGTTTGCACGATGAAAATGAATGGGAATCTGCCGGTTTTCGCGATGAATTTGACGGGCAGGCTGTTTTTTTAATCGAATGGCCAGAAAAGGCACAGTCGTTTATTCCGCCAGCGGATCTGCTAATCGAATTGAAAATATTGCCACAGGGACGCGAGGTCGTCATCAATGGCAAGACCACGGTGGGATGGGCATGTTTAGAGCAGCTATAAATTTTATTTCAATGCGCCGGGCGCACAGGCTTGGCCAGGCGGCAGCTGTTGTGCTGCTTTGCTTGTGGCTGCCGCAGTCGCAAGCCGCAATTGAAATCCTGGCGACGCGTTTCTGGCCAGCGCAGGACTACACTCGCCTGACACTGGAATCAAAACAGGCCATTAGTCACAAGATGTTTTTCATGGAAAATCCGGCTCGCCTGGTTATTGATCTGGAAGATGTTGAGCCGGGCGATGCGCTGAACCAGCTCTCCGGTAAGATTGGTAATGATGATCCTTATATCAAAGGGGTGCGTGTCGCGCGTTTCAAACCCGGCACTGTGCGTCTGGTGCTTGACCTCAAGAGTCAGATCAAACCGCAGCTATTCGATCTCAAACCGGTAGGTGAATATGGTTATCGCCTGGTGCTGGATGTGTATCCCGCTCAGGCAAGTGATCCGCTGATGGCACTGCTCGATCAGGAAAAACTCCCGCCCTTGGCAATGGCTGAACCCGCGAATACACAGCCAGCTGATAAATTGCCGATTGAAGAAGCTGCCAAATCAACAGGAATCGCCCATAATCAGTCGCCGTCTGCGGAGATGTCATTAAGGAATATACCTGAATTGCGTGCCCGCACACTGGTCGTCGCCATTGATGCAGGGCATGGCGGGGAAGACCCGGGCGCACGCGGAAGCAGGGGTTCCAATGAAAAGGATGTCACACTGGCAATCGCGCGCAAGCTGAACATACTGATAAATGACATGCCAAATATGCGCGGCGTGCTGATTCGTGATGGCGACTATTTCATACCGCTCAGCGGACGTGTGGCCAAGACGCGCAAGGCCAGAGCGGATCTGTTTGTCTCCATACATGCGGATGCATTTATCAAGCCGGACGCACGCGGTTCGTCGGTATTTGCGCTTTCCGAACATGGTGCTACCAGTACGGCGGCTCGCTGGCTGGCCAAGAAGGAAAATGAAGCGGATTTGATAGGCGGCATTAATATTGCAGTCAAGGATCGCTATCTGGCTCGCACCCTGCTGGACTTGTCGCAAACCGCCACTATTAACGACAGCATACGTCTTGCTCGACATGTGTTGGGTGAGCTGGATCATATCAATGACTTACATAGCGGTCATGTCGAACAAGCCGGATTCGCCGTGCTGAAATCGCCCGACATCCCATCCATATTGGTGGAGACTGCCTTTATCAGCAATCCCAGCGAAGAGCGTCGTCTCAACGATGAAGACTATCAATTAAAGCTGGCCAATGCGGTTTTGAGTGGTATCAAGCGCTATTTCTCCCAGAACCCCGCATTAGCCAGACATAATATCGCGCAAAACAATTAGGGATGGATACGCCATGAATCAGCGACTGATTAGAATATTGGGCGGGACAACGGTGAATTATCCCTACGCACTGGAAACCAGGTATCCGCGCATCTTTGAAACGATCCTGTCGCTTTGGGACGATGATGAAATTGACAATTATTTTATGGAGTTAATGGTCAATGATCGTGACGGTCGCTCCGGATTTCCCCCCGATATCGCTGCAGAGATCATGCATTTGAGTCTGGTTCACGCGGCTCAGGAATCGCCAGATAAGCACAAGGATATCTGGGATGCGGGCTCCGACTCGTTTGTCAGTTTTACACCTCATCCCGCAACCGACTGGACTGTTCCGGACGAACACGACAAGATCGAATTGCAAAAACTGGATATTCTCTGTACGCCGGAAGGTTTTTTTGAAGCCGCCGAAACCGGCAACCGCACGGCAGTGGCTTTATTTATCGAAGCAAAAACAAATATCGAAGTGCGCGACAACCGCGGCTGGACGCCTTTGATGACGGCGTCGTTTCATGGGCGTGATGAAATTGTCGAATTGCTTATTAAACATGATGCGGATGTCAATGCGCTTGATAGGGGGGGTAACAGTGCTTTGCACTGGGCTGCTTTTGGGGGGTATGCCGGCTGTGCCAGACAACTCATCCAGAATCATGCCAGAATCGATGCACGCAATAACTTTGGCTGGACACCCTTAATGCAGGCAACGGCGCGGAATCACCTGGATATTGTGGCGTTGTTGATTGATAGCGGGGTTAATCTGGACGCCGCAGCCGACGACGGTTATACCGCCTTGCATAAAGCAGCCGCGTTGGGCTATAGCGACATTGCCCGACTATTACTCGATCAGGGCGCGGGCAGTAAGTTTAAGACTAGCGATGGCGATACCGCAGAAAAGCTTGCCATCAAGAACCGCCAGGAAGCGGTTGCCCAGTTGTTTAGGTCCGTTTCGGATAACTAACGGTCATGGAAAAGTGACCACTCCTGATAATGAAATCTGCCATGCCCGTTCCCTCACCCCCGTCCCCCCTCTCCCAAAGGGCGAGGGGTACGGTTCGTCGCTGCGCGAGTTTCACGTTAAACATATAGCGGATTGTCGGGATCCAGTTTGCGGCCCATTTCGGCTGCCTCTGCGAAAGAAGACGCGTCACCGATATCTTTTAACCGGTGTGCCAGAGCCGCAAAGCTATCTTTATCACCGCGTTTTTCATAGATACTCAGCAGAACAAGATAACCATAGGTGTTTTTGGTGTTGGCCCTGATTGCCTGGATCAGGGTTTCCTCGGCCAGTTTGTCATCGCCGGAGCGCAGGTGTTTTTTTGCTTTCAGCAACATCGCGTATTCAGGGGGTACGATCGGTGCGCTGGTCTGTTCGGCGTGAGGCGCAGCTTCAATTGATTGCTCGTCGAATGGCCATGCCTTTAGCGGTTCGCTGACAACTTGATCCACTTTTTCTGCAAGTAATGGCGAAGTATTTTGGCGTTCTTCGGCAGGTAAAGAGGTGAGGCCTGCCTCTTTTTCAGCAGACAGTGACGCTACGACGGGCATAGCCACTTTTTCAGTCATAAGCGAGGAAATGTCAGACCCGGCATTCGGTGTAACCTTGACTAGGGGCAGCATCTCTTTGAGTTGATACTGCGGCATCAATGGTGAACCGTTGGTTTCGTCCAAATCATCAAACGGGTTTTTCTTCCCTTTCTGTGACTTGCGATACCAGACCAGGCCCGAAACAGCCAATAGCAATGCCACGAACGCCAGTGCCAGCCTGTTTACTTCAAAAAATGTCTCCGGCTCCGGTAAAGGTTGAGCTGATGGGGATGGGGTCTGAAGTTTGCCGGTTTCCTGTTCAGCGTTGGGAATGCTACTCGTCGCTGCTATGGATGACGGTATGCCTGAAGCCGCGTCAACGGACAGTTGATTGGTAAGTTTCAGCCTGTCCTGTAATGATTTGATTGCTGCCTGCATTGCGCCCAGTTGCGCATTCAGGTCTTCGAGTGTCTTTTCCTTTGCAATCAATTCTTCATGTAACGCATCGGTGCTTGTGCCCGTAGAAGAGTCGTGGTTGGAAATGGATAAGGACATGGCGAGTTTCATTTGAGGCTCGCGATCCTGATTATTTTCGGTCGCTTCGGGCAGAACACGGGATGCGGCCTGAACGTTTATTATCCTATGGGTAGTGCGTTTATTTTTTTTGCGCTTCAAGGCGGGTTTAGCGGGCTTATCAGCGATCACTTGCTCATCGCTTGTTCCACCTGGCCTGGTTGCGGCGTTCGCTTGATGAGAAGCGCCTTGAGTAGACTGATGGATAATGAGCGGCTGTACAGCAGTTGTCGATTCTCCTTGCCAGGCAGGGGAGGGATCAAGTAAAAAAGTATATGCCTTAATAAATTTTCCGGATTCAGAGGCGGTTTCAATTTCAATAAGCAAATTGACGAAAGGGTCGTCTATCGGATACGAGGTAACAACGCGTATAAACGGCTGTGTTCCTTGCTCATTGACCAGCTGAAAATGAAATTTATGACCATCAGGATATTGCAGGTCAGTCTTGTTGTATGCTTCGATGCCTGCCAGGCGTGTTTTAAGCTGCCGGGCATCTGCGACACTGAAATCGACTAAAGCAATTTTAGCCGAGAGCGGCTGACCCAGATGGCTCAGTACCTGAATCTCACCGAGCACGAGCGCATTAGCATTTGACACAAATATGACAGTGACGAAAATCATCCATAACTGGCAGAAAAGTCTCATGTAGCGTTGCGCCTTATTCTTCATTAAAAACATAAACGGTATTATTGACGCGGGATTGTAACCATATTCCTTATGTTTGGGGCAAAATCAGCTCGGAAACACGCCCGTAGACAGGTATCGGTCGCCACGATCACAAACAATGAACGCAATCACCGCATTCTCGACTTGTTGTGAAACGCGTAAGGCGACGCTCAGTGCACCACCGGATGAAATGCCGCAAAAAATTCCTTCCTCGTGCGCCAGTCGGCGCGTCATTGTTTCCGCGTCTGACTGGCTCACCAGTTCCAGTTTATCGATATTTTTATGGTTATAGATTTTCGGTAAATAGGCTTCCGGCCATTTGCGGATACCGGGAATCTGCGCGCCTTGTTCCGGCTGCACGCCAATAATTTGCACGGCAGGATTTTGTTCCTTGAAGAATCGCGAGCAACCCATGATGGTGCCGGTGGTGCCCATGCTGCTGATGAAGTGAGTGAGTTTGCCCTGAGTGTCACGCCAGATCTCAGGGGCGGTACCTTCATAATGTGCGAGCGGGTTATCGGGGTTCGAAAATTGATCCAGAATCAGGCCGCGACCCGTTGCGCGTAGCGCTTCTGCTGTGTCTCGTGCCAGTTCCATGCCGCCTTCTTTTGCTGTCAGTACCAGCTCTGCACCGAACGCCCGCATGGTCTGACGACGCTCCACGCTCTGATTTTCCGGCATAACCAGTATCATCCGGTAGCCGCGCATCGCTGCCGCCATCGCCAACGCGATACCGGTATTGCCGCTGGTTGCCTCGATCAGCGTATCTCCCGGAGCAATCTCGCCGCGCTGTTCGGCGTGCATAATCATCGAAACAGCGGGTCTGTCTTTTACTGAGCCGGCCGGGTTGTTGCCCTCCAGCTTGGCCAGCAGCACATTGCTGGTGTTGCCTGGAATGCGCTTGAGTTGCACCAGCGGCGTATTGCCAACGAAATTTTCTATGGATGGGTACATCGTCTTGTTTTCGATTTTCCAAAGGCGCAATGATAACTGCGCTGGCAGGAAACTGCATGACGATGAACTGAAATATATTCGCGGGTATGCTGTGCGTCAGTGGGCTGCTATGTCATCCGTTTCGTCAAGCGGCCACAATTGATGCGCATCCAGCAGTAAACGGTAGCGCGTTTCGTTGGCATCCAGTCGTGCAAGGATTTCTGTCAACGAAGACTCCAGCGCAAAACGGCGCGCAGTGAGGCTGTCCGACAGGCTGCTCTCACCCAGGCGATAAGCCTTGGCGACCAGTTCGGCATTATTGCGTATCGCCAGCGCAGCCAGCTGCGCCTGTTGCCAGGTCTCGAATCCCTTGGTGGCCTGGAGATGTGCAGCATAAATGTCGCCTTCCAGGCGGCGCCTGACAAAGGCTTCCTGGTCGGAGGCCATCTCGGCCTGCTGTTGGGCGCCGTCTGCCGTGGCATTGCGATGTTCGAATGAGAGCGGTACGCTGACATACACGCCGGTCACTTTCTCGTTGCCGGCTGATTCACTCGAATAGCGCAGGCCGACGACAGGGTCGGGAAGCCGGTCGGCGCGGCTGCGTTGTGCCAGCAGGTGTTGCACATGGCTGTGCTCCTGCACCATGGCGAGTTCATGGTTGTCATCGAGTATGCGTGCTTTCCAGAAGGCGAAATCGTGTTCGATGGCTTGAGGGGTGGCGGGTGCGATGTTGAGGGTTAGCTGGATGGCAGGGAAGTTGCGGGTAAGATCGCTGCCCGCCAGTTGTGCGCGCAACTGTGCCTGATGCCATGACACGTTGGCTTGTGCAGCAGCGGCTTGCGCCTGATTTAATTCAAGTTTGGGCGCGTCACCCGCCTTGACGCGTTTTTCGACCATTTGTGCCAGTTGCCTGAGGATGTCGGTCTGTTGCTCCCACAGGGTGGCTTGAGCTTGCTCGCGTTGCCAGACAAACCACATTCGCAACAGGCTGCGTCCGGCTTCGTGGCGCACATCACCCAGCGTGTATTCGGCCCGGGCAACACTGGCGGCACCAATATGCTTATCAATACTTACTTTGTTAAACAGGCGTAACGGGCGTTCCAGAGCAACATCCCATTCCTGTAATTTTTGTCCTGTATTGGCGATGCTGCGTTGTGATGAGCCTGCGCGCAGGTTGAACTCGTGAGGACCGCTATTCCATTTGCGCTGGTTGGCTAGCTCCATTTTCAGGCCGCTGTTGGCATTTAATACCATCAGATGCTCATCCAACGCCCGTTCCACCTGCGCCGGTGGCGGCAGGTCGGGCCGGTTGATCTCTGCCGCATTAGTGAATCCAGCGAGTAATGATGTGCTAACGAAATAACTTACGACTAACAACTTACGACTTACGACTGTCTTTATCATGCCAGTCTCCCGAATTCAATCACCGGCGTCATCCAGTAGGCAATTTCCGGATTGGCTTGTTTTTGCTTGAGATGTGCGATGAGTTCTTGAGCATCTTCAATATTCATCACGCTGACAATCTGGATGCGTTGCGAACGTCCGCGCACTTGTTCCAGCATGCTGGGTAATTTTTCCTTTTGGCTGCCGCCTTCAATGCGCGTCAGGGAAAAGCCGCGCACCCAGTCTGGATGCTCCAGCAGGTGATCGACCAGGTGTTCTTCCTGGGAGCGGTGGCAGACCAGAGTCAAACAGCAATTCATATCTTTCATATGGATTTCCTTACGGTTTCAAGGCCGAAACGGCGGTACAGGATAGGCAACATGATCAGCGTCAACAGCGTCGAACTGATCAATCCGCCGGTCACCACGATGGCGAGCGGTTTCTGGATTTCTGAGCCGGGGCCAGTGGCAAACAGCACTGGCAACAGGCCAAAGGCAGTGATACTGGCGGTCATCAGTACCGGGCGCAGGCGACGCTTCGCACCTTCAAACACGACTTGAGTGATGTCCATCCCTTCGGCGTGCAATTGGTTGAAGTAGGACACCATCACCACACCGTTGAGTACCGCAATGCCGAGCAGTGCGATGAAGCCGACCGAAGCCGGAACGGACATATATTCGCCGCTGATCCATAAGGCAAAAATGCCGCCGATCAATGCAAACGGAATGTTGGTGAGCACCAGCACGGCTTGTCTGACTGAACCAAAAGTGGCGAACAACAGCATGAAAATCATGCCAAGTGCCACTGGCACCACGACGGCAAGCCGCGCCGCTGCGCGTTGCTGATTCTCGAACTGCCCGCCCCAGGTCAGCGTGTAGTTTGGAGGGAGGGTGATATTGCTTGCTACGGCAGCTTTTGCTTCTTCGACAAAACCGACCAGGTCACGGTCGCGCACGTTACTTTGCACGACTACCATGCGCATGCCATTTTCTCTGTCAACTTTTACCGGGCCATCCGTGCGCTCCAGTTTGGCCACTACCGACAAAGGTATGCTTTGGCCATTGGGTAGCGGCAGCGTGAGAGCGGAAAACAGGGCGGGTGAGTGTCGAATATCAGCTTCACCACGTATGATGAGCGGCGTGCGCCTGCCGCTTTCGATGATGGTGCCGAGTTGCTGGCCTTCGATCTGGCTGCGCAGGGTCGTGCCGATGTCATCGACATTCAGCCCGAGGCGCCCGGCAGCAAGTCGGTCTATCTCCACGCGGAAATATTGCACACCACTATTTTTGACGGTGGAAACATCCTCGCTGCCCCGGATAGTCTCCAGTACCGTGACCATTTTCTCGGCGGTTTCGTTGAGCTTGTTCAAGTCCGTGCCGAAAATTTTGATTGCAATGTCGCCGCGTGCGCCGGTGAGCATTTCAGACACGCGCATGGCGATCGGCTGGGTGAAGTTGTATTCCACACCGGGGAAATTCTCCATTACTTTGCGGACGTGATCGGCGATGGCGGTTTTGTCCTTGCTGCGCCATTCAGCCTGAGGTTTGAGTACCAGAAAGTTGTCGGTCTCGTTCAAACCCATGGGATCGAGACCGAGTTCGTCTGCTCCGGCACGCGAGACGATACCTTTGACTTCCGGCACTTCCCTGAGTATGGCTTGCTGGATACGCTGGTCGATGAGGGCGGTCTGTGCGATGTTGATGGAAGGTAGCTTGGATACCTGCATGATAAGGTCGCCTTCGTCCATCTCCGGCATAAAGGCCTTGCCGATCAATGTATATACACCGCCGCTGATGACCAGCATGGCCAGCGCAATGCTGATCACCACGCGTTCCTTGTTTAACGCGCGTTCCAGCATGGGAACATATATCGCCATGGCGCGGCGTACCAGCCAGGGTTCATCGTGACTGGCTGTTTTGAGCACTAAGGATGAAAGCATAGGTACTATGGTCAGCGAAAGTATGAGTGAAGCTGCCAGTGCGAACACAATGGTCAGGGCGACCGGAATGAACAGCTTGCCTTCCAGACCTTGCAGCGTCATCAGCGGCAAAAACACGATAATGATGATGGCGACTCCGGCGGCTACCGGTGTGATGACTTCTTTTGTCGCGCGGTAAATGACGTGCAGATGAGAAATGTGCGCGCGCTTGTTGGCGAGGTGATTGATGATATTTTCCATCACTACGACCGAACCATCTACCAGCATGCCGATGGCAATCGCTAGTCCGCCCAGACTCATCAAATTGGCTGACATGCCAAACTTTTGCATCAGGATGAAGGTGGTCAGCACCGCGAGCGGCAAGGTGATGGCGACCACGATAGCCGCCCGCAAATTGCCCAGAAAAAGCACCAGCAATATCACCACCAGTACAATGGCTTCGGTCAGCGCCTTGGAAACCGTGCCTATCGCGCGGTCTACCAGGCTGCCGCGATCATAAAATACCTGAGTGCTTACGCCAGCGGGCAGGGTAGGCGCCAGCTCCTTCAATTTGGCCTGAACCCCGGCAACAACTTTTTGTGCATTCGCGCCGCGCAGGCCCAGTACCAGGCCTTGCACTGCTTCACCCTTGCCGTCTTTGCTGACTACGCCATAGCGTGTCATGCTGCCGATGCGTACCTGTGCGACATCACCGACGCGTATTGGATTGCCAGCCGGACTGGCTATGACGATATTGCGCAGATCCTGCAGGTTTTTAATGCTCCCTTCGGCGCGTACCAGCAAGGCTTCGTCTCCGTCGTTGATACGCCCCGCGCCATCGTTACGATTGTTGGCTTGTAACGCCTGTTCCAGCATCGCAAAGGAGATGCCTTGGGAGGCGAGGGCGTTGTGATCCGGTACAACCTCAAAGCTGCGAGCAAAACCGCCAAGCGAGTTGACATCAGCCACGCCGGGTAAGGTGCGCAACGCCGGGCGTATCACCCAGTCCAGAATGGTGCGACGTTCCTCAAGTGAAATATTTTTGCCTTCCACAGTGAACATGAACATTTCACCCAGCGGCGTCGTGATAGGGGCGAGACCGCCGGAAGCGGAGGGTGGCAATTCGCGCTGTGCATTATTCAGGCGTTCGGCAACCTGCTGGCGTGCCCAGTAAATGTCGGTGCCATCGTTGAAGTCGATGGTGATATCGGCAATCGCGTATTTAGAAATGGAACGCATGATGCGCTGATTGGGGATGCCCAGCATTTCCAGTTCGATGGGAGCGACGATGCGCGCCTCGACTTCTTCGGGAGTCATGCCCGGCGCCTTCATGATGAGTTTGACTTGTGTCGAGGAAACATCTGGAAACGCATCAATCGGCAGATCACGGAACGAGACGATGCCAGCACCGACCAGCAGCAACGTCAACGCGGCCACCAGCAAGCGTTGTGTCAGGGAAAATTCAACCAGTTTTGAGAACATTAGTTACCCCCGCCGATACCCATCATGCTGGATTTGAGGGCAGAGACGCCGCCCACGGCGATTTTTTCATTGCCCTTCAGTGTGCCGCTGATGACGCTGTTTTGTGCCCCTTCGTTGAGTATGTTGATGGTTTGCGCGCGAAATCCTTGTGATGTCCTCACGAAAATGACGGGTTTCCAAGAGATGCGCGCAATGGCGCTGTTGGGAATTTCCCATTGCGCAACACTGTTGGCTGCAGTGTTGATACTGACTTCGACAAACTGGCCGGGGCGCAGATTTTCTGTGCCATGCTGAATAATTGCTCGCAATAGAATGGTCTGGTTGGATCCGCTCAGGCTGCGCGCAATTGCAGTGATTGTGCCGCTGGCGGAATGTGCAGGAATGGTAATCAATGCGCCTATCCTGATATTGTGGGTGACAGCCAATGGTGCCTGAATTTCCAGTGCGAGTGGACTAAGTCGGGCAATCTTGAAAATAGCTACGGCAGCATCGAGGCGTTGTCCGGCACTGGCAGTTTTTTCTAATACCACGCCATCAATGGGCGCAGTCAGAGTCAGTAAGCTGCTTAGATTGTTGCCAGCTTGCAGTTGTGCAATTGCATTATCTGACATTCCATAAAGGCGCAGCGCCTGTTTGCGCTCTGACAGGGTAGCCTGTGTTTCGAGTGCGAAGCCGCGTGCAGCGCGATATCGGCTCTCGGAAATAATGCCATCCTTATATAAGGATTCGTCACGCACCAGGTTGTCTCGAGCGAGTTGAGTTTGCACATTAGCCAGCAATAAGCCGCGTTGCGCTTCGGCCAAAGCCGGACTTTGTAGACGAGCAATCGGTTGGCCTTTCCTTACACTGTCGCCGACGCCGACCAGGGTTTGTTCGACCATCGCAGGGAGTGGTGTGCTGATGACAAACAATTGATTGCCGGGAATGACGACCTGAGCGGGTAGTCCGGAAATTTCACCGGTATGTTTAGCTGGCAGGGCAGTCGTAGTGATGCCCAGAGCTTGTATTTGTTGGGTGTTAACAACGATATTCTCATCCGCATAACCGGATTGGATAGCAGACAGGGCAATAAATCCGAGAATAAGAGAGGCGTTCTTCATATAAAACTCCGGTGTGCACAAAGTTTGTTGTGCATTTTACTGGTTTGACAGGGAAAATTAACATCTATAGTCCTGCATAGTGCAGCAATGGTTCAGCGATGCTGAAAAAATAATAAAAAATAAAATATCGTTTGACGACGATGGGTGCTTTTGCTATAGTCCGTTTTCTGACGCGGGGTGGAGCAGCTCGGTAGCT
>JAUSLX010000236.1 GCA_030645775.1 Gallionella sp.
AGGAGCGGGTGCGCGATATCAAAGTCGGGAACGCAACTTTCGAGCAATTCCTGTACCCGGTACCTGAAAGCGACCTGCTGCGCATCTACATGCTCGACATTACCGGGCGCACAGCGAGTGAGGCCAAGCTTCGCAGGCTCAATCAGCTGCTGCTGACCATTCGCAATATAAACGAATATTTGCTGGTCGCCGAGAGCGAGGAGGCGTTGTATCGCTTTGTGTGCGAAGCGCTGAAGGGATTTGAGGGCGTTGTCGGCGTCGTCATTGCCACCAAGCAGGCGGATTGCGTGCTGAAGCCTGTCGCCTGGGCAGGTTTCAGCGAACAGATGATCGCCGCCCAGCACATTCGTTGGGACGAATCTGCTCTGGGCGGCGGGGTTATGGGCGTTGCTGTCCGTGAAGGACGACCGGTAGTTTCCGCTGACATCGAAAACGATGCGCGCTATTTGCCCTGGCAGGAAACGGTGCGAACCTGGCAGCTGAAATCTGCGGCGGCGGTGCCGCTTATTGCAACGGGCGAGACCATGGGCGTGCTGGCGATCTATTCCGGGCAGCACAATACCTTTGATGAAGAGTTCAGCAGTTTTCTGGTCGGGGCCGCCAATGACGTAGCCATAGGCGTGCGTTCTCTGCGTCTGGACTATAACCTGCACGCCACACTCGATCACCTGCGCAGCTCCATGAACAGCACGGTCGAAGCCATCGCCAGCATGGTGGAGTTGCGCGATCCCTATACTGCAGGGCATGAAAGGCGTGTGGCGCAGCTGGCCTGTGCTATCGGCCGGGAAATGCACCTGCCCGAACGGCAGGTCGAGGGGCTGCGGGTTATCGGCTATCTGCACGATATCGGCAAGATCGCCGTGCCGGCGGAGATTTTGAGCAAGCCGGGCAAACTGACTTCAATCGAACTCCTTTTAGTCAGGGAGCATGCCAAAATCGGCTACGACATCCTGAAGAACCTGGAATTTCCCTGGCCGGTAGCGCTGGCAGTATTGCAGCACCATGAGAGGCTCGATGGTTCTGGCTATCCGCAGGGGCTCAAGGGGCCGGATATCATTCTCGAAGCCAGAATATTGATGGTGGCCGATGTGGTCGAGGCGATGGCAAGCCACCGACCCTATCGCGCTGCTATCGGATTAGAGGTGGCGCTGGCGGAGATCGTCGCGAACCGCAGCAAGATTTACGACGAGCGGGTGGTCGATGCTTGCACCAGCTTGTTTGTCGGGCAAGGCTTTAAGTTCGACAAAAGTTTCTGAGCTGTCCGTTTGCCCTGCCGAGGAAGCGATCAATAAGCCGGACGCGCCCGGCCCATTCTCGATTTAGTCCATCTGCCGTGCAGATTTAGCCGCGGGTATTCGACTGACTGCCGAACTGGCTAAGCTCGACGAAGGGTGCGGGTTGCCAGCCGGGTTGACGATGCTCGGCGACGACATTGGTGAAAATCCCGCCACGCACGTAGAATTTCGCTGTCAGGCGCATGAAGCGCGGGGCGGTGGCTGCGACCAGATCATCCAGGATACGATTAGTGACATCCTCATGGAAATGTCCTTCCTCGCGGAACGACCACATGTACAGCTTCAGACTCTTCAGCTCCACGCACTGTTCATCGGCAATGTAATCCAGAATCAGCGTGGCGAAATCCGGCTGGCCGGTCTTGGGACACAAACAGGTGAACTCGGGGATTTCCATGTGGATATGGTAATCGCGCAGCGGGTTGGGATTGGGGAAAGTTTCCAGTGCTTTGGTCGGTTGGGTCGTCATTTGGTCAGGGGGCACGCTTGGGTTAATATGGCGGGCATTATATCGTTGCGACCGCCAAATTGCGTCTTTCTCAAATCAAATTAGCCGGATTCAAATCTTTCGTTGATCCCACGCACATTCATCTGCCGGGGCAGATCGTCGGCGTGGTGGGGCCGAACGGCTGCGGCAAATCGAATGTGATCGATGCGCTGCGCTGGGTGCTGGGCGAATCGAAAGCCTCGGCACTGCGTGGT
>JAUSLX010000249.1 GCA_030645775.1 Gallionella sp.
GTGGAGCAAAAGGGTACAGAGGGTTCGAACCCCCCTTTGCAAAAGGGGGGTAGGGGGGATTTACAACCTCGTTCCACGCTTCCCGTCTATCGTCGCCAACTGTTCCCCGACCGTCTGCAAGGTGAAACTGCGCACTACGGCGTGACGGTGTTCGAGACCGGTGAAGTGCGGATGTGGCACATGAATGACGGCATCGTCATCCTCAGCTTCAAGACCAAGATGCATACCGTCGGCAACGGCGTGCTGGATGATATTTTGCGTGCAGTGGATGAAGCCGAAGCGCATTTCAGTGCCCTGATCCTGTGGCAGACTGAGCCGCCGTTCTCTTACGGTGCGAATTTGTTGCAACTGATGCAGGGTGTGCAGCAACCGGGTGCCGACCTGTTCGGCAAGCTCAAGCAGGCGGCGAGCCGCGTCAAATACACCGTCGCAGGTGGCGGCGGAGTGGGTGATGTGCTCAACGCCGCCACCGGCAACGTCCCCAAAGTTGAAGCCGTGGTTGCCAAATTCCAGCAGGTCTCGCAGCGCCTGAAATACGCGCGGGTGCCCACCATCGCGGCGGTGGACGGCCTGGCGCTGGGCGGCGGCTGCGAATTCGCGATCCATTGTTCCAGGATAGTGGCGACTCTTGAGAGTTATATCGGCCTGGTCGAAGTTGGCGTCGGCCTGCTACCCGCAGGCGGCGGCTGCAAGGAAATGGCGTTGTGCGCATCAACGGAGGCGCAGCGTTTTGCCAACGACAACCGCGTGGATGTATTCCCCTATCTCAGACGCTATTTCCAGAATATCGCCATGGGCGAAGTGGCCAAAAGTGCCGAACTGGCGCGCGAAATGGGCTACCTCAGGCAATCCGATCGCATCGTGCTCAACCGCTTCGAACTGTTGCATGTCGCGAAACAAGAAGCAAAAGCGCTGACCGCCACCGCCTACCGTCCGCCGCTACACCAGCGCCGGATCGCAGTCGCTGGGCGCGCCGGCATCGCCACCCTCAAGGCCGCGATGATCAATATGAAGGAGGGCGGCTTCATCTCCGAACACGATTACAACATCGGCTGTCGCGTCGCCGAGACGATGTGCGGCGGCGATGTGGACGCGGGCTCCATAGTGGACGAACAATGGCTGCTCGATCTGGAGCGCAAGAATTTTATGGAGTTGCTGGCGACTGAGAAGACGCAGGCAAGGATTGAGTATATGTTGAAGAACGGCAAACCGTTACGGAATTAAAACGAATGGCAGGTCGGGTTCACCCTAAAGGGTACGAGCGCGCAGCGTAACCCGAAGAAAAGAAGCCGTGGTATGTGATATGGGGTCAGTATCACAATAGTTTTGATTTTGAGTCATTGGAACGAGCTACGTTTTGATTGAGAGGAGATGCCATGAGCAGACAAGTCCAGGAAGCTTATATCGTCGCCGCCACCCGCACGCCGGTGGGGAAAGCGCCGCGCGGGATGTATCGCAACACGCGACCTGATGATCTGCTGGCGCATGTGTTGAAAAGCGTGCTGGCACAGGTGCCGTCGCTCGATCCTGCGGCTATTGCCGATGTGATCGCGGGCTGTGCGATGCCGGAGGCGGAGCAGGGGATGAATGTGGCGCGTATCGCGTTGCTGCTGGCGGGGCTGCCGGACTCGGTGCCGGGAATGACGGTGAACCGCTTTTGTTCTTCCGGCTTGCAGGCGGTGGCGCTGGCAGCCGATCGCATCCGCTTGGGCGAAGCCGATGTGATGCTGGCTGCGGGCGTGGAGAGCATGAGCATGGTGCCAATGATGGGCAATAAGGTGGCGTTCAATCCCGCGATATTCGAGCGCAACGAGCATTACGGCATTGCTTATGGTATGGGGCTGACGGCGGAGCGGGTCGCTGAGCGGTGGAAAATTTCCCGCGAAGATCAGGATGAGTTTGCCTTGCATAGCCATTTGCGCGCGCTGTCCGGCATCAATAACGGCGAATTCGAGGACGAAATTACGCCTTATGGCATTGTCGAGCATGCGCCTGACATGAGTAGTCGCGAGGTGTCGGTTAAAATGCGTGTAGTGGCGCAGGACGAAGGGCCGCGCGCGGATACTTCGCTGGAGGCGCTGAGCAGGTTGAAGACGGTGTTTGCGCAAAAAGGCTCGGTAACGGCGGGCAACAGTTCGCAGATGTCGGATGGTGCGGGTGCGGTATTGTTGTGCAGTGAGACGGCCTTGATGCGCTACAATCTCACGCCGCTGGGAAAATTCCTGGGTTTTTCGGTGGCAGGGGTTGCGCCCGAGATCATGGGAATAGGCCCCGTGGTGGCTATTCCGCAGGTATTGAAGCAAACGGGATTGAGTCTGAGCGATATGGGCTGGATCGAACTCAACGAAGCCTTCGCCGCGCAGGCGCTGGCGGTGATCCGGGATATTGGACTCGACCCGGCCATCGTCAACCCGCTGGGCGGTGCGATTGCCCTGGGACACCCTCTGGGTGCGACGGGTGCGATTCGCACCGCGACACTGCTGCATGGGCTGCGCCGCCGTAAACAGAAATACGGTATGGTGACGATGTGCATCGGTACTGGCATGGGTGCAGCGGGGGTGTTTGAGGTGTTTTAACAGCCTGTTAGCGTGCGCGGTATATAAGCCATTTTGATATGACCAGGTTCGAAGAAAGAGCATTTCCATGAAAAAACTTTTACTGCTCGCGTTGTTACTGAGTCCGGGTTTGACTGCGCAAGCCGTTGAACTGGGGGGCGTCAGACTGGAAGACAATGTACATCTGGGTACCAGTAATCTGGTTCTGAACGGTGCCGGGGTGCGCAGCAGGTTTATTTTCGATATATATGTTGCAGCGCTGTATCTGGGCGCGAAGAAATCCAGTACTGATGCGGTGCTGGCCGATGCAGGCGAAAAGCGTCTGGCCTTGTATCTGTTGCGCGATATCAGCGGGGAAAATTTGCTGTATGCCTTCAAGCGGGGCTTTGAGAATAATCATACTTACGATGAATTGATGGTAATGAAATTGGCCATGCATAATTTTGAGCTGATTTTTCATAAAATGGGCAAGCTCAAGGAGGGTGACATCATTCTGCTGGATTACCAGCGAGATGTGGGCACGCAGGTTAAGCTGAATGGCGTGTTGCGGGGTACGGCTCCGGGTGCGGAATTTAGTACTGCATTGCTGAAAATATGGCTGGGCGAAAAGCCGGCTCAAGAAGCGCTCAAGTTGAAACTGCTGGGTGCTCAATAAGTGTCAGAAGCAGATCGGCTCAATGCGGATGGCCGGACAGCCAGATTAAGCCAGGCGGCTTTGCAGCAAACGCTGCGGGCGCAAGGCGAACCCTGGTATGAGCTGATCACAAACCGTTGTTCGCATCTGTACGCCGATGTCCCTGTTTTTATCAGCGCCTCGCACTTGCAGCAGATGCGTGAGGTGATAGCGGCGGTGGAGCGGGTGGTAAGTGCGGCAGGATGGCTTACGCAAGGAAACCCTCTCTCTAACTCTCTCCCGCAAACGGGAGAAAGGACAAACGAGAAAGGCAATCTTCAATCTCTTGGCGTTTTTTTTGGTTACGACTTTCATCTGAACAGCGAGGGCGTGCATCTCATCGAGATCAATACCAATGCGGGTGGCGCATTTCTCAATGCGCTGCTATTGGACAGTCAACGCGATACGGGTTTGCCGGGTGAGGCAGTGGCTGAGGCCGATCTTGAAGCAGTCTTTCTTGACATGTTTCGCCGCGAGTGGCAATTGCAACGCGGTGACTCGCCACTGACCTGCATTGCCATCGTCGATGAGCAGCCGGAAGGACAATATCTGTATCCGGAATTTCTGCTGGCGCAACGCCTGTTCG
Source organism: Gallionella sp. (assembly GCA_030645775.1). GTDB lineage: Bacteria > Pseudomonadota > Gammaproteobacteria > Burkholderiales > Gallionellaceae > Gallionella. Next base: position 3,815 of record JAUSLX010000249.1, read on the forward strand.
AGCGCGCCGGAATCAAATCCCTTATCGTTGATCCCCTTGCATTGCAAGCGCGCACCGGAGGGTTGTACGCCTTCGATGCGAAGATTGATCTGGTCTATAACCGGCTGACGGATTTCTCCTTGCAACGCTATCCTGCCTTGCTGCATGCCTGGCAGGATAAATACGTGGTGTTGACGCCCAGTCCTGAGCACTATGCCCGTTATGCCGACAAACGCAATCTGGCGCGGTTGACCGATGCAGAGGGGCTGCGCGAACTCGGTGTGAGTTCAGCCGATATCGCCATCCTGCAAGCTGGCATTCCGCATACCTTGGTGGTGCAGCCTGACCTTGAAAATGTCCTGTGGGCAGAACGTCGACAGTTGTTTTTCAAGCCACACAGCGGCTACGGCAGCAAGGGTGCGTATCGCGGTGAGAAGTTAACCCGGCGCGTGTTCGGCGAAATACTGCAATCAGGGTATGTCGCACAAAAACTGGCCGCTCCGGGCGAACGCAGCGTGATGGACGGGGCAGCGCTTAAGTATGATTTGCGTTGCTATGTTTACGATGGAAAAATTCAGCTGGTGGCCGCCAGATTGTATCAGGGGCAGACCACCAACTTTCGTACCCCGGGCGGTGGCTTCGCGCTGGTCCGGGAGATCGGGTAACATGCTTTTATGTTAATTTATTCGTTTCTTGCCATCGGTCTCGGCGCGGCCTGCGGTGCGTGGTTACGCTGGGGGTTGGGGCTGTGGTTTACCCCGGTGCTGCCCGAATTGCCGCTCGGTACGCTGATCGCCAATCTGCTGGGAGGCTATCTGATCGGGTTGGCGATCGCCTTCTTTATGCAACATCCCGGCTTATCGCCGGAATGGCGCTTGTTTATTATCACCGGCTTCCTTGGCGGGCTGACCACTTTTTCCACCTTTTCGGCAGAAACCATTACGTTGTTGTTGCGCGGGCAGTATGCGTGGGGTATGGGTATCATCGTCGCTCATCTGGGCGGCTCGCTACTGATGACGGTGCTGGGTATGCAAACTTTTAAATATCTACAGGGAGTGCAATGATGAACAGACTCAGTTTTTACGTCAGTGAAAAGCAGCATTATGCCGGCAAGCCGTTGTATGAATGGCTGCTGGAAGAGGCCAGGGAGATCGGTGTGCATGGCGGTTCGGCGTTTCGCGCCATCGCCGGATTTGGGCGACATGGCAGATTGCATGAGGACACCTTTTTTGAGCTTGCCGGAGAGCTGGCGGTGAAGGTTGAATTCATCCTGGACGAGGCGCTTGCAGAGCAGTTGATGCAGCGGGCGCGTGTGCCCAACATGGAGATATTTTATGTGCGCAGTGCTGTGCAGGCGGGCGTGCTTTAAGAAATCAGCTACCTCTGAATAAACCCTGGAAAAGGGAGGGTTCGCAACGGCCTGGGCGCGATTGTATCTTCCGAATACACGGCTGCCCTGAGCCCCATGCATTTGTCACAAAACCGTCATATTTCCTTAACTAATTCATCATATTTGTTCCGTAAACTGCCGGGGTCGCATTAGGGCGGCCTTCAAATTATCGGGAGATTTATCGATGCAAAAACCATTTTCTACACACAAAAAACTCATCGTTGTTGCGCTGGCTGCAACAGCTTTCTCGACACCCGCACTGGCCGAAACAGCTAACGTAAGCGTATATGGCCGCGCAGACCTGTCGTTTGACGTGGTCAATACCGGCACCGCAGCAAATGGTACGGCTGGCGTGAGCAAGAACAACGTATCGAGCAACGTATCCAGACTGGGTCTCAAGGGAGCGGAAGGTCTGGGCGAGGGTTTGTCTGCCATCTGGCAGATCGAGCAACAGATTAACATGGACAACACCGGCGGCACCTTTGGCACGCGCAACACTTTTGCCGGCCTGAAAAGCGACAGCATGGGCACGGTACTGTTGGGTCGTCACGATACACCTTACAAGCTGGCTACACGTAAGCTGGATATCTTTGGTGACAGCATCGCCGACAATCGTGCGCTGTTGGGTGCCGTATCGGGCAAGTCGGCAACGGCCGCTTTCGATGGTCGCCAGCCCGACGTGATCGCGTACATCAGCCCGGAGATGAGCGGTTTCACCGGCGCGATCGCTTACGTGAACCTGGCGGAAGGCAATACCACCGCTGCTCAAGCCAAGTCCAGTGCATTGAGTCTGGCCGGTATGTACAAGGCAGGCCCGCTGTTTGCCAGTCTTGGTTATGAAGAGCACAAGCTGAGCAGTGTTGCCGGCACCAAAGAGTCTGCCTGGAAGCTGGGCGTGGGCTATGACATCGACGCGTTGGGTCTGGGCTTCGTCTATGAGAAGACTGACGATACCGGTCTCGTGGGTGTCAATGCTCGCGGTCATAACGCTTATTACCTGTCCGCAAACTACAAGATGGGCATGAACGCGATCAAGGCTGCCTATGGCAAGGCCGGTCAACTGGGCGCGACGCTCAATACAGGCTCAAATCAGTTCAGCCTGGGCTACGACCACGGCCTGAGCAAGCGCACCAAGTTATATGCGATCTATTCGCGTATCAGCAATCAGAGTGCTGCCAGCTACGGTTTTTCGCAAACCACAGCGACCAGCATCAACGGTGTAGGTGCCTCGCCTTCTGTTGTTTCCCTGGGTCTTCAGCACAACTTCTAAGCTGAATGGGTTGCAAATAAAAACGGGCATCCGCTGGATGCCCGTTTTTTTGCCCGTACTTTCCGAATAAAAGACCAGTCGTTCTATTGACCGAAGAAATCCTTTACCTTGTCCATCCAGGATTTGGCGCGCGGATTGTGATGCCCGCTGTTCAGATCGTTGATGCCCTCAAACTCGCGCAGCAATTCCCGTTGACGCTCGGTCAGGTTCACCGGTGTTTCGACAATGACGTGACAATGCAAATCTCCATACGTTGAACTGCGCACACCCTTGATGCCCTTGCCGCGCAAGCGGAAGATCTTGCCGCTCTGGGTCTCGGCGGGGATCTTGATATGGGCTTTGCCGTCCAGCGTGGGAATCTCGATTTCACCCCCCAGGGCGGCTGTGCTGAAGCTGATGGGCATTTCACAGTGCAAGTCATTATGGTCGCGCTGAAATACCGAATGCGCCTTGATATGTATCACTACATACAGATCACCCGCTGGCCCGCCATTTGCCCCATGCTCGCCTTCACCTGATAAACGGATGCGATCATCGTTATCCACGCCAGACGGGATTTTGACCGCCAGGGTTTTGTGTTGCTTGATGCGCCCGCTGCCGTTACAAGGTTTGCAGGGTGAGGTGATCATCTTGCCGTTGCCGTGACAGCGCGGGCAGGTTTGCTGGATGGAGAAGAAGCCTTGTTGCATGCGCACCTGCCCGTGTCCGCCGCAGGTGGTGCAGGTGGTCGGGCTGGTGCCGGGTTTGGCGCCCGAACCATGACAGGTTTCGCATTCCGCCATGGTCGGCACGCGTATCTGCGTTTCGGTGCCGCGCGCGGCCTGCTCCAGCGTGATCTCCAGGTTGTAGCGCAGGTCGGCGCCACGCTGGGCATTGCTGCGCCCGCCACCGCTACCGCCGCGCCCGCCACCGAAGATATCGCCGAAAATATCAGAAAAATCAAAGCCTTGTGCGCCTGCTCCGCCTGCGCCGAACGGGCTGCCGCCACCCATGCCGCCCGCTTCAAACGCGGCGTGACCATACTGGTCATAGGCGGCACGCTTCTGAGTGTCAGACAAGGTTTCGTAGGCTTCCTTGGCTTCCTTGAAGTGTTCCTCCGCCTTCGGATTGTCCGGATTGCGGTCGGGATGGTGCTTCATCGCCAGTTTGCGATAAGCTTTTTTGATCTCATCGTCCGCAGCATCGCGGTTGATGCCCAGAACTTCGTAATAGTCTTTTTTACTCATGGTTGAAAAATCTGTGAAATGTGAAACGTGAAATGTGAAATGGGTTGCCGCTTCATGCTTTGTCCTTGAGCGATTTCATTAAGGCGAGTGTCAGTGCGGCAACCTCATCCAGTCGTGAGTGGATAGCTGCGATTTCGGTGCAGTATTCAAGGCGAAGTGCGAGTTCAAGCTGGGTATCAAGCTCTGCCAGTGAGCCGGTCGCTACACCAAGAAAATAAAGCAACTCCTTTGTGCCACTTCGCGCCGAACCTTCCGCAATGTTTGACGGAACAGAAACAGCCGCTCGACGCATTTGCGAGGTCGGCCCAAATTTTTCTTCGCTGGGAAAGGTGGACGTGAGGCGATAGACATCTTCGACCAATAGCATTGCCGATTGCCATACACGCAAATCTTTGTGGCCGCGCCTCACGTTTCACCTTTCACTTTTCACGTTTTACTTCTTGTCTTTAACCTCGGTGAACTCGGCATCCACCACATCGCCTTCGTCTTTTTTGGCTTCAGTGTGAGAAGCGCCCGCGTCGCTGCCTTGCGACTTGGCCTGCTCGGCGGCATACATTTTTTCGCCCAGCTTTTGCGCGGCTGTGGACAGTGCTTCGGACTTGGCTTCGATGGCATCCTTGTCATCGCTTTTCACGACTTCTTCAGCTTCTTTCAAGGCTGCTTCGATAGCGGATTTTTCATCTGCATCCAACTGTTCGCCGTATTCCTTCAGTGACTTGTGGGTTGAGTGGATCAGCGCATCCAGTTGGTTGCGTGCAGTCACCAGTTCCACCGCCTTCTTGTCGTCGTCAGCGTGCGCTTCAGCATCGCGTACCATGCTTTCGATTTCTGCTTCGGAAAGACCGGAGCTGGCCTTGATGGTGATGTTGGCTTCCTTGTTGGTCGCCTTATCCTTGGCTGCTACATGCAGAATGCCGTTGGCGTCGATGTTGAAGGTCACTTCGATCTGCGGCATGCCGCGCGGTGCGGGCGGAATGTCGGACAGGTTGAATTGACCGAGGCTCTTGTTGCCCGATGCGATTTCACGCTCGCCCTGCAGCACGTGGATAGTCACCGCAGACTGATTTTCGTCTGCTGTGGAAAATACTTGCGATGCCTTGGTCGGAATCGTGGTGTTTTTCTTGATCAGTTTGGTCATCACGCCGCCCATGGTCTCGATACCCAAAGACAATGGCGTTACGTCCAGCAGCAGTACGTCCTTGACTTCGCCTTGCAGCACGCCGCCCTGAATGCAGGCGCCGACGGCGACCGCTTCAGCCGGGTTGACGTCCTCGCGCGGCGCGCGACCGAAAAATTCCATAACCATCTCCCGAACCATCGGCATACGAGTCTGACCGCCGACCAGAATCCCCTCTGCGATGTCG
>JAUSLX010000269.1 GCA_030645775.1 Gallionella sp.
AGATATATCTATATATTCCGTTTAGAATTATCGGTAGTCCGAATCTGAGTGTATCTTCCTTATTTCTTATGCACAGAACACCTTACTGGTCGGATTGCCTGCACAAAATTGACGAGCAGGTAAAACAACCACCCCTCACAAAACCACAGTCTCCTGTGGCAGGTGAACAGGTGTTGTCGGAAAACGCGCGGCATAAACGCCCCGTACCTGTAGAACCGCGACAGTGGCATTTCGTCATGAATGCACACTAAAAACATGGGCAATAATGCAAAAAATTCTGAGATTTAGACCGAAAAACGACAAGTTTTACCAAAACTCCCGAAAATTGCGCACTGTGTTCTGCCGCACGGTTAATTGTTCAGTGTTTCACTTAGATGCAAAAGGTGGGGTACTGTCAGGAAACATTAAGCTTATCGTCACGAATTTGCGAGGCTGAGAAGGATGATATGGATTAATTCGCAGCCCACCCTGTGGGTGGTATGTTTAATGCTTGTCGCATTAACCACGAATGCTCTGGCAGGCGCTGAGCCCGTCATTGGCCCTCCCTGCAAGGCCGGGCAGCGCACGCAAAACATTTCCTTTGTCCATGTAAGTGATTTGCACGCTAATTTTGACTTGGAGCGTGATAAATACAGTCGCATTCGAGCTTTTTTTGAGTCCATTCGTCAAGAAAATCCTTATGCTGTGTTCAGTAACGCCGGGGATGATCATGAAAAAGGCTCAATAGCGGAGCAGTACTCTGCTGGTGTTGCCGTCACTGAAGCAACCCGCGCCATGCGATTCGATGTGAGGGCTATTGGCAACCACGACTTTGCTTGGGGTGATAAGCATTTGCTCGACTTTTCTCACGATGCACACAGCATGGTTTTGATGAGTAATACAGAATATGTAGGCTCAGATACTCAGGGCTTGGGGTCGGTTAAATACGGTGTGATTAAGTTGGGCTGCCTGCGCGTAGGCTTCTTCGGGATGGTGTCGCCTCCATGGGATGAACTTGATCGTAACTATTCGGACAATTATTTCCCTACCATGCACACAACTTATGACTATGCCACAGAGGCACGTCGCATTGTCAACGCGCACCGCGAAGAAGTTGACCTAATGGTTATGGTCAGTCATCTGGGTATCGAACAGGATATTCTCCTCGCCAAGCAGGTGAATGGCATTGATTTGGTGCTCGGCGGACATTCACATCAAGGCCCGAGTTTAACAAGCATTAACCACACCCAGGTTGTGCAACCCGATTTTTATGCCGACGGCGTCACGCGCGTTGACATGAATATTGATCTTTCCAGCCGAAAAATTATATCTTTTAAACACTTAGAACAACCAGTTAAAGATATACACGCGGTGGATCCAAAAATTCATCAGGCTATCAGTAATATCCTGACAAAATATGCGCCTGACGCTCAAAAAACCATCGCCTATCTGGAACACACTCAGAATATTGAGGACATCGCTTTAATCACGGCCAAGGCAGGGGCTAAGCAATATCACGCTGATGCTTCCTTGCTTGACCCCCAAAGAGTCAATCCGCATTTAAAGCTGTCCCTCGGCAATGTTACTGTGCAGACATTGATTGATAGTTATTTTATCGAACGCCAAAAGCCCAATACGCCCGGAATCAATGCACTTTATAGCGTGGAGGTCAGCGGACAGGATTTACGTCTGATGCAAGATAAGCAACCTGCATGGATTTATGCTGGCCCAACAACGCTGGATACCAACAAAATATACAAGGTGATAGTTCACAAAGGTGCTGCGCTTCAGCCTGATTTATTTTTTCAATCGACGGTCAGCTTTAAGAGCGTCGCCCTGATGTCAGAAGCGTGGGAGGCACTGGCGAGCTACGCTATAGGCAGAACTGCGAATTGCCTCTCCCTGGATACCGACACACCCCCTCCAAGTTGTCACAATCGACCGTCCTACAACCAATGGTCTTTTAATGATCACGCTAATCCATTGCAAACCCAGCAAGGTTTGGCGGCCCTCAGCTACCTGGATAAGAATAGAACGGGCAGGCCGGAGCGAGGTGTTGTTTTCGGCAATGCAAGCTCTCTCTCACTTCCTGCTCTGTCTAGTAACGACAAACGGATCATGGGTTTTCCTGCTTTCCGTCCTGACCAGGGATTGGTGCTCACTCATAATGCAACTCCAAACGGTTATTTTGCCAGCAAAGGGCTAGTTTCCAATTACACTTTGGTCATGGACGTGCTCTGGCCGAGCAAAAGTGCGCGCATGTGGCGAGCACTGTTGCAAACCTCCAGCGAAAACTTAAATGATGCAGACTGGTTTGTAGATGATACAGAGCAGGGTGGCATCGGAGTCACAGTCCATTCTGGAAGCGCATATTTTGGTGCTTTGCCTGCTAATATCTGGCACCGAATCGCGCTTGTTGTCCGTGCTGCAAAGTCTGGCGGAACACTGCGATATTATGTTGATGGACGTCTCGTCGGCGAGCACAATAATGCAAGACAACGCTGGGCGCTAGCAGACACGGCGATGCTGTTTACTGATGATTCACATCAGACAGCGGACGGTTATGTAGCTAACATAATTTTTGCCGACTATGCCATGAGCAAATCCGATATAGACTCATTGGCTAAACCATAGTGGCAGATACGCTTGAAGCCGCCAAGCTGTTGAGGCCGACCGAAAAGTGACCCAGTTATAGGGGTTGTGCCGACCCAAAATTGACCCAGGTGTTCTACTTGTCCTGCCTAATTTTTAGGCGGGAGATATAAGGTGATCACTATGGAAATGATAGGCAAGATTCGACG
>JAUSLX010000001.1 GCA_030645775.1 Gallionella sp.
CGATACTTACGCCTTGTGCGCACACCTCTTATGCCGACACACCAAAGCCGTGCGCCTCGTGCGCACACCTCTTATGCCGACACACCAAAGCCGTGCGCCTCGTGCGCACACCTCTTATGCCGACACACCAAAGCCGTGCGCTATTTTTTTTGCCGCACTGACGTGCAGTCCGCACTCCTTGCTGTCGGGGTTTTCCCACCACCAGCGTCCGGCGCGTATATCTTCACCCGGCGTAACCGAACGGGTGCAGGGCGCGCAGCCGAGACTGGGGTAAAACTGGTCGTGCAGTTTGTTGTAGGGCACATCGTTGTGTCTGATGTAGGCCCACACCTCCTTGTGCGACCATTCCAGCAAAGGGTTGAATTTCTGCAAGCCAAAATCGGCATCAAACGACGACACCTCCAGATTGCCGCGCGTGACGGCCTGATCGCGGCGCAAGCCAGTCACCCACGCCCCCTTGCCGTTCAAGGCCCGGCGTAAAGGCTCAACCTTGCGCACAAAGCAGCAGGCTTTGCGCGATTCCACGCTGCCGTAAAAACCGTTCACCCCGTTTTGAGCGACGTAGCTCTCCACCAGGGCGTTGTCCGGGAAATAAACCTTCAGCGGGGTCGTGTAGCGTTCCGACACCGCCTGCATCAGCTCATAGGTTTCCTGCGGCAGACGTCCGGTATCCAGACTGAATATTTCAATATCCAGCCCGTGTCTGGCTATCAGATCGGTCAGCACCATGTCTTCCGCTCCCAGGCTGCTGGCGAAGCAAACCGGGGCGAAATCATTCACCGCCTGTCGCAACACCGCCACTACCTGATCAATCTTCTCTTGCATGTTCTTCCCCTTAAACCAGCAAGCCACCTGCAGCTTCGGTCAAATCAAGTTGCGCGTCTTTCTCCGTGGCGAATTTCGCCACTTTCACCGTCCAGCTATCCACCGCCGCGCTGATCGGCTCAAGTGCCTCGACAGTGATATCTTCAGAGCCAACCAGTGCAGCGACCACGCGTTCGAATTCATCGGCAATTGCGCCGGGAACCCGTTGCTGCAACTGCACAGCCAGCTTGTCCAAATCATCCTGGCGAATGCCGCCCAACAATTGCGCCAGACCGGAACCCAGCAAGCGCAGGATCGCTTCGTTACACTGCGCCGCCTCAAAGTACTTGCGCTGAAATACCAGTGCGTTGCGATAGGCACGCTCATGTGCGGCCTCGAAGAAGTTCGCACCGATCAACACTTGCGTTGCGCCTGCGCACTCGCCTCCGCCCAGTTGCAACACGCGGAAATCAGCCGTTTCACCATGGTCACGCATTACAGAATCCAATTCTTCCGCCTTTACTTCAGCCAGATCGGCCAGCAATTGCTTGAAATAATCGGGTTGTTGCGCGCGAGCCCAGGCAAAGAAACTCGCTTCCCCACTATCCAGATGCGCCTGCTGCACCCGTCCCACGGCTTTTTCGATACGCGCCACCGGCAGGCTTGGCCCCTTGAGCGCCAGCGCACCGCCTCCCATGCCGTTACCGGCGAAATACATCTGGTAATGCGGCACCAGCTTGCCGTGCATACGCTTGCCTTCACCGTAAATACCGATGTCGCCCGTCTCCGGCTGGGCGCAACCGTTGTGGCAACCGGACACGCGAATACGCAGATCGGCACTTCCGCCGGAAAGCCGGGTAGCAGCCAGCGTGCTGGCGGTAATACCGAGACGGCAGGTCGATGTGCCCGGGCACGCCGTCACGTTGTCACCTGCAACCGGTCCGAACAAGCCGATTTCGGCCAGTCCGGTGCGCAGTGCGCCCACTTTGTCCTGCGGCACATTGAGGATGGCAAAATTCTGATCCTGTGTGCTGTGTATCTCGTTCAAGCCATGCGTGCGCAGCAGCCGAGCCACACCGTGCAGTTGTGCCGCCGTAATATCACCAATCGGCAACGCCACCGGCAACACGAATAACCCGGCCTGATGCTGCTCAAAAAGCGTACGCGGTGCGCCCTGCCCCGGAAATTCAACGCCAGTCTGCTCGCGCCATTCACCCTGCGGATAGGGTTGATCGGCCAGTGCCTGCCGGGTACGCTCGAACTCCTCGCGATACTTTTCCAGGAAACCTTGCTCGCCGAATCGCTCCACCAGATATTTGATACGCGATTTGGCACGCTTGGTACGGTCGGAATATTTGTTGTGCAGGGATACCAGCGCCTCCAGCGCAAACAGAATTTCGCTTTCCGGAATAAACTCTTCCACCACGACGGACTCGCGCGGCTTGTGTCCCAGACCGCCACCGGCGCGCACACGAAAACCGTGCTGCCCATCCTTTTTTACCGCAATCAAACCGCAATCATGCAACATGGCTTGCGCGCAATCGGCCTCGCAACCGGAAAAGCTGATCTTGAATTTGCGTGGCAATTGCTGATTGAGCGGATTGCGCAAAAAGTGTGCAGTCGCGCCATCGACATGACTCGCCACGTCCACATGCTCCCTGGGGCAGACGCCCGCCAGCGGGCAAGCAGTCATGTTGCGTATGGTGTTGCCGCACGCCTCGCGCGTGGTCATGCCGACCTCGGCCAGACGATGCATCGCGGATGGCATATCTGCCAGCGGAATAAAGTGTATCTGTATCGCCTGGCGTGTCGTCACATGCGCGATATCACGTTGCGCATAGGTCTCGATGACATCCGCAACCGCATCCAGCTGCTCCCCCTTCAATCGCCCGCCGGGTATCTTGATGCGCAACATGTTCACGCCCTGCTGGCGCTGTCCATAGACCCCCTGTTGCAGGCGCACGGCGGTAAAACGATCCGCGTCTATGCCGCCTTCGTTAAAGGTGGTGATCGCCTGCTCAAAGCGGGTGATTTCTTCCTGATCAGATAAATTATTCGTGTTCACACTCATTTTATTTCTCCTAAGCCGGACAAGCCGGAACCAAACTTGTCGGGATTTACCCCGACGTTTTTGCTTCATTCAACACGTCTTGTCGGGATAAATCCCGACCTACGAAAAACACAAATCTTGTCACGTTTTGACATCATTAAACCTGTAAGTGACTAATACAAAACCATTTTTATTCCGATAATCAGCAACATCGTTGCCAGCAACGGGCGCAGCACCTGTTCAGGAACCCTGGCGCTCAGATGACTGCCGATATATATTCCCGGCAGCGAACCCAGCAGCAAACTGCCCAATAAAACAAAGTCCACTGTTCCCAGCGCCATGTGCCCCATCCCGGCAATCGCGGTCAGCGGCACGGCGTGCACGATATCGGTGCCGACCACTTTCACCGCCGGCATGCGCGGATACAGGAACAGCAAGGCGACCGTGCCCAGCACCCCCGCACCGACTGAAGAAATCGTCACCAGTGCACCGACCACCACACCCGTCACTATCGTCGCAGCAGGCAAATGGCGGTGATGCAACTCGTACACCGTGCCGTCGCGGCGACGTGCGAGCTTCTTGATCTGATTCTTCAGCAACAGCGCGGAAGCCGTCAGCAGCAGAGCGACACTCAACACCGTGGTGACCAGACTGCGCAAGGTTGCCTCATCCAGCGTCAGATACTTCAGCAACACGATAGTCACCACAGCCGCAGGCAAACTACCCAGCGCCAGCAGTCCCACCACCTTCCAGTCCACCGTACCGCGCCTGCCGTGCACCCAACCACCCAGCGACTTGGTCAGCGAGGCATACAACAGATCAGTGCCGACCGCTGTCGCCGGAGAGATGCCGAAGAACAGCACCAGCAACGGGGTCATCAGCGACCCGCCGCCAACACCGGTCACCCCGACGACCAGCCCGACCAGGAAGCCGGATAGCGTGTACATCCAGTCCATGCCACTCACCCGTTAAATTTATGGAATGAATTCTAACGACAGCGACTTATATCTTTAAATACTTTTATGTTAGTATCTTATAACCAATAGCAATTAAGGAAGACAGCATGAATTTGCAGCAACTGCGTTACCTCAACGAAGTCGTACGTCAGGGACTGAAAATTTCCGGTGCAGCCGACGCGCTGTTCACCTCGCAGCCCGGCATCAGCAAACAGATCAGGCAATTGGAAGATGAGCTGGGAATCGAGATTTTCGTACGCAATGGCAAACGTATCGTCGCCATCACCGAACCGGGCAAAGCCGTTCTGGAAATCGCGCAACGCATGCTGCACGACATGGAAAACATCAAACAAGTCGGCCAGGAATTTCACGCGCAGGACAGCGGACAGCTGACTATTGCCACCACCCACACGCAGGCGCGCTATGCCTTGCCGCAGGTCGTGAAACAGTTTATCGAGCGTTATCCAAAGGTAAAACTGGGATTGCATCAGGGCAGCCCGACACAAATTGCCGAACAGGTTTTAAACGGGGAGGCCGACATCGGCATTGCCACCGAAAGCCTGGCGCTGTACGACAACCTGATCGTATTGCCCGGCTACGAATGGCATCACTGCGTGATTACCCCGCCGCATCACCCCTTGCTGAAAGAAAAAACGCTGACTTTGGCTTCCATCGCCCGATACCCCATCATCACCTATGATTTCGCTTTCACCGGACGCGGCAAGATCAACGAGGCCTTTCAGGAGGCCGGCATAACGCCGAATATCGCCCTCACGGCGATTGATGCCGATGTAATCAAGACCTATGTGGAATTGGGACTGGGCGTTGGCATCCTGGCGCACATGTCTTTCATCCCCGGGCGGGATAAACACCTGCGCATGCTGGAAGCCGGGCATCTGTTCAAGCCCAGCACGACGCGAATCGCGATACGCAGGAACGAATACCTGCGCGGTTATACCTACGATTTTATCGAACTGTTCGCCCCGCACCTGACCCGCGAAGCGGTGACCCGTGCGATGCATCTTGCCAGGATGCCGGAACAGGAATGACACCCCCGGACTGATGCCGTCCGGCATTTATCCTGGGTGAACTATTTAGCGCCTTGTGCGGCGTCATGTCGTTCGATCAGGCGATCAATAAAGTCACGCAAAAAACCTTCGGTCTGCGCACTGTGAAAACGCGCCACTTCCTCGCCGCGGCTATAGGCTACAACGGTAGGAAAACCGCGCACCTTGTGCCTTCCGGCGATCTTCATGTTCTCGTCGGCATCCACCATAGCCAGGATAAACTTGCCGTCATAAGCAAACACCATCTTGTGCAGCAGCGGTGCCAGCACCCGGCACGGCGCGCACCACTCCGCGCTGATATCCACCAGCACCGGCGTTTCGTGCGAACGCGCCACCACAAGCTCATCAAAACTATCTTCTTCTACGTTGCAGGAATAATCACTCATCTTCAACCTCGGTTTATGTTAATCAATTCACTGCCCGTCTGGAAAAATCGCGGGGCCTGAAGCCCAAGGCGGCGAGCACGGCGAAGTAAACCACGACCCCACCCGTCACCAGCGCGGTCAAACGACCGATGCGCACCCAGCCTGAACCGGTCAGCCAGCTGTCCGTCGTACCCATACCGAACCACAGGGTGATTGCCAGGGCCAGCACGGCAACACCCACCTTGGCGAAATAGACAGGCCAGCCGGGTTCAGGCTGGTAAATACCCTTTTTACGCAGAAAATAAAACAGAACTGCGGAATTCAGGCACGCGCCCAGACCGATGGAAAGGGCCAGTCCGGCGTGATGCAGTTGCATCACAAAAACAAACAGCACATTCATCAACTGCGTCGCGATCAGCGTGACGATGCCGATTTTCACCGGCGTCCTGATGTTCTGCCGCGCATAAAAACCGGGCGCCAGGATTTTCACCAGAATAATGCCGATCAAACCGACGCTGTAGCCGACCAGCGCCTGACTGGTCATCAGCACATCACTGGCGACGAAAGCGCCACGCTGAAAGAAAGTAGACAACAGCGGCACGGCTATCATGCCCAGCGCCAGTGCGGACGGCAAAGCCAGCATAAAGGTCAGGCGCAAGCCCCAGTCCAGCAGTCTGGAGTATTCTGCCGTATCTTTATTGGCATGGCATTTGGACAATGAGGGCAACAGTATCGTACCCAGTGCGGCACCCAGCATACCGGCGGGGAACTCCATCAGGCGATCCGCGTAATACAGCCAGGAGACGCTGCCCGCCACCAGGAAAGAAGCAAAAATAGTGTTGATAATCAAGCTGATCTGCGCGATTGACACGCCGAACAATGCGGGGCCCATTTGCCGGATGACGCGCCGCATGCCCTCATCCTTCCAATTCCAGCGCAGGCTGGGCAGCATGTCTATTTTCTTCAGGAACGGCACCTGAAAGGCCAGTTGCACGAAACCCGCGATAAAGACAGCCCAGGCAAGCGCCATGATGGGTGGATCGCAATACGGCGCCAGCCACAGCGCGCCACCTATAAAGCATACGTTGAGCAGAATCGGTGCGAAAGCCGGCACCCAGAATTTGTTATAGGTATTGAGGATAGCCGCCGCCACCGCCACCAGTGAAATGAAGAAAATATACGGCGAAGTGAAGCGCAGCAGGAGCACCGTAAGTTCAAACTTTTCGGCGTCCCTGGCAAAACCGGGTGCACTGATATAGACCAGAATCGGCGCAGCGATGATGCCTATCAGCGTGACCACAAACAGAATCAACGCCAGCATGGTGGTGACATGATCCACCAGCAGTTTGGTTTCTTCGTGTCCGCGCTGATTGCGGTATTCGCCGAAAATCGGCACAAAGGCCTGCGAAAACGCGCCTTCGGCAAACATGCGCCGCAACAGATTGGGCAGTTTGAACGCCACAAAGAAAGCATCGGTCGCCATGCCCGCGCCGAACACCCGCGCGATCAGCACGTCACGCGCGAAGGCCAAGATGCGCGAAACCAGCGTCAGACCGCTGATCGTAGCGAGTGATTTGAGCAAATTCATTGAATAATGCGTGACCAAAAATTAAAAATCGCCGCGCATCATACCATCGCGCCCGGCACCACCGTGTATGCGCCATTTTATGCTACGACTCATCCCCGGCACGCCTCATTTCGACTGCACTGTAAAAAGTTTGCAAAAGCTTTGAGAAGCCGATAGAATGCTCGCCTTTCGTCGTACCGAATTCTCAAGGAGTAGTCATGGCAAATAGCGCACAAGCCCGTAAACGTGCTCGTCAAGCAGTAAAACAAAATGCTCACAACAGCGGCTTGCGCTCTGAAATGCGCACTGCGATCAAAAAAGTGATCAAGGCCATCGAAGCAGGCGACAAGGCTGTTGCCCAGTCTGTTTACCAAGCTTCGGTCAGCACCGTGGATAGCATCGCCGACAAAAAGATCATCCACAAGAACAAGGCCGCTCGCCATAAGAGCCGTCTGTCTGCGGCAATCAAGGCGATGGCTTAATCGCTCTGACTTCTTGATGCACCGCGCCAACGAGCCGACAGTGATGTCGGCTTGTTTGTTTTGTAGCCTGCCGTTACAACGCAAACTTCGCGTAGCGATTCGTTGTTAGTTTCACTTGCCTGGACAGGCCTGTTTGGCCCAATATACGTCACTTCTGTGTAAGCATTATTTAGCTAAACGGCGGCTCGCCCCGCCGTCTGTTATTAAAGGTACTGTATGTCGCATGTAATGAATACTTATGCTCGCCTGCCCGTTTCATTCGTACGCGGCGAAGGTGTCTGGCTTTGGGATAGCGAGGGCAAGCGCTATCTGGATGGCTTATCCGGCATCGCCGTGAATACCCTGGGTCACGCGCATCCGCGTTTGATGGCAGCGCTCGGCGAACAAATCGGCAAATTGATGCACTGCTCCAATGTTTACCAGATACCCGAACAGGAAAGGCTGGCAGACAAGCTATGCAATCTGTCCGGCATGCAGGAAGTGTTCTTCAGTAATTCAGGGTGCGAGGCGAATGAAGCCGCGATCAAGCTGGCGCGCCTCTACGGACACCATCGCGGCATTAAAAATCCCGCCATCATCGTGATGGAGAAAGCCTTTCACGGACGCACGCTGGCAACCCTTTCCGCCACCGGAAATCGCAAGGTACAGGCAGGCTTCGAACCGCTGGTCGAAGGCTTTGTGCGCGTGCCTTACGACGATATTGAGTCCATCCGCCAGGTCGCACAGAACAACACAAACATTGTTGCCATCCTGGTCGAACCCATTCAGGGCGAAGGCGGTATTCGCACTACGGACATTAAGTATCTGCAACAGTTGCGGCAACTTTGCAATGAGCACAACTGGCTATTGATGCTGGACGAAGTGCAAACAGGCATAGGCCGCACCGGTCGCTGGTTCGCCCATCAACATGCGAATGTTTTACCGGATGTCATGACACTGGCCAAAGGCCTGGGCTCAGGCGTGCCGGTCAGTGCCTGTCTGGCAGCAGGTGCCGCAACAGGCACATTCAAACCGGGCAATCATGGCTCGACCTTCGGCGGCAACCCGCTGGCCTGTGTCGCCGGATTGACCACGCTGAACATTGTCGAACAGGATCAGTTACTGGCGCACGCCGAACAACTGGGCCAATTCATTCGCCAGGGTTTCACCACCGCCTTACAGGGGGTGAAAGGCATCGTTGAGCTTCGCGGCCAGGGTTTGATGATAGGCATGGAGCTGGACAAACCTTGTGGCGAACTGGTCAAGCTGGCACTCGCACAGGGTCTGCTGATCAACGTAACCGCCGACAATGTGATCCGCCTGTTGCCGTCGCTGGTGATGTCGCAGGACGAAGCACAGCAATTGCTGAACATCCTTTGCCCGCTCGTCAAAGATTTTTTGCAATCCTGATTGGAACGAACCATGTCAGAAATACAAAGGGTGCCGGTAAAACATTTCCTGCAATTCAAAGACTTGAATCGCGAAGAACTGGAATACCTGTTTGAGCGCACCCGTATCATCAAACAAAAATACAAAACCTATCAGCAGTACTGGCCACTCACGGATCGCACGCTGGTGATGATATTCGAGAAGGCCAGCACCCGCACCCGCTTGTCTTTCGAGGCCGGGATGCAGCAACTGGGTGGTTCGGCGATCTATCTGAACACCCGCGACTCGCAACTGGGGCGCGGCGAACCGGTGGAAGATGCAGGCCAGGTCATTTCACGCATGAGCGACATCGTGATGATCCGCACCTTCGAGCAATCCATCATCGAACGCTTTGCGGCCCATTCGCGCGTCCCGGTCATCAACGGCCTGACCAACGAATACCACCCCTGCCAGATTCTGGCGGACATCTACACCTACATCGAGCAGCGCGGCAGCATACAAGGCAAGACCGTGGCCTGGATAGGCGACTCCAACAATATGTGCAACACCTGGCTGCAAGCCGCTGAGATACTGGATTTCAACGTGCATGTCTCGACGCCGCCTGAATATGAAGTCGAACCGGAACGTGCAGGCCTGTATGGTCATGAGCATTACGAAGAATTTACCGACCCGATGGAAGCCGCGCGCGGTGCAGATCTGGTGACCACCGACGTGTGGACCAGCATGGGCTTCGAGGCAGAAAACGAAGAGCGCATGA
>JAUSLX010000003.1 GCA_030645775.1 Gallionella sp.
AGTGTCGGCGGTGACGAAGTTCGTGCCAAAACGCGTTTGATGCAGACGGTTAATTCGAGCATGCGTGAGGAGTTCGGTAAACGCACCATCCACGAAGTGGTTTCCGGCGAACGCGAAAAAATCATGACGGTGTTGCGTAACAAGACTGATAGCGATGCGCGCAAGATTGGCGTGCAAGTGCTGGATGTGCGTCTCAAGCGCGTTGACTTCCCGCCCGAGATCAGTGATTCCGTCTACCGCCGTATGGATGCCGAGCGTAAGCGGGTGGCGAATGAGTTGCGTGCTTTAGGCGCGGCAGAAGGTGAAAAGATCAAAGCGGATGCCGACAAGCAACGTGAAGTTATATTGGCAGAAGCTTATCGTGATGCGCAGAAAACCAAGGGTGAAGGTGATGCCAAGGCTTCTTCAACCTACGCGGCTGCATTTGGCCGCAACGCTGAGTTTTACTCGTTTTATCGCAGTTTGGAGGCTTACAAGCAAAGCTTCAAAAATAAGAGCGATGTGATGGTGATGGATCCTAGCTCAGCCTTCTTCAAGTATATGAAGAACCCCGGTAAATCGGGCAAGTAGTGCTGGATTACTGGCTGCTCGGTATTGCGATGATGCTGGTGATTGAAGGATTAATACCTTTTCTGTTCCCCGATATGTGGCGAGAAATGTTGCGTAAACTGATCGCGCTAACAGAGGGGCAACTTCGTTTTATTGGCATCAGCACGATGTTGTGCGGTTTGCTGATGTTGTACTGGATTAAATAATGCAAAATTGGTTACTACCTGAATATATTCAGGATATGCTGCCCGATGAAGCCTGGCGCGTTGAACAGATGCGTGTGCAGCTTCTTGATTTATTGCGTAAATCGGGTTACCAGCTGGTTGCGCCGCCGCTGCTGGAATACGCTGAATCTTTATTGATAGCCGACAGCGCTGACATGGATCTGCGTACGTTTAAACTTGTCGATCAGTTGAGTGGACGCACTCTGGCATTGCGTGCCGACATCACACCGCAGGTTGCGCGTATTGATGCGCATCTGCTGAATCGTCAGGGGGTGGCACGTTTGTGCTATGCGGGTAGTGTGCTGCATACGCAACCTGCGGGGCTGAATCGCACTCGCGAATTGCTGCAAATTGGTGCTGAGCTGTATGGCCATAGTGGCCTGGAAAGCGATTTGGAAATTCAGCAGCTATTGTTGCAGTCGCTGGCCATGCTGGGTATACAGGATGTGCATCTTGACCTTGGGCATGTGGGTGTTTTTCGTGCCCTGGTCAAACGGGCGCAGCTGGACAAAAATCTTGAAAACGAGTTATTCGCCGCACTGCAAGTCAAAGACAGCACGACGTTACAGACTTTGCTGCAACCGCTTGACGACGACTTGCGCCGGGCTTTTCTGATTTTGCCTGCTTTGTATGGCAATGGTGAAGAGGTGCTGGAACGAGCGCGTAAATTGCTGCCTGAAGATGCGGAAATTAGCGCTGCTTTGGATGATTTGCAGGTAGTGTCGGGGAAATTGCAGCCCTTTGTTGCCAGTGTTGGTATCGACCTCGCCGATTTACGTGGCTATCACTACCACAGCGGCATGGTGTTTGCCGCCTACCATGCAGGCAGTCATGATGCGATTGCATTGGGTGGGCGTTATGACGATCTGGGCAAAAGTTTTGGACGCGCGCGTGCGGCAACAGGTTTCAGTATGGATTTGCGCCAACTTTATCGCCTGTTGCCCGTTCAAACCATGCGACCCGCAATACGCGCGCCGTATCAGGATGATGTTGCACTGATAGCCGCGATTGCCAGATTGCGTGCTGCGGATGAGATTGTGGTAGTGGACTTGCCGGGTAGTACGGATAGCACAGCCGAGTTGCAGTGTGATCGCGAGCTGGTATTGCGTGCAGGTGTCTGGCAAATTATTGCCTTGTGATTTTTTAAACAGTTAATCATTGAATCCGAAAGCTTTGTAATGGCTAAGAATGTCGTAGTAATTGGTACACAATGGGGTGACGAAGGCAAGGGGAAGATCGTCGATTGGTTGACGGATCACGCTCAAGGCGTGGTGCGTTTCCAGGGCGGCCACAACGCCGGTCATACGCTGGTCATTAACGGCAAGAAGACGGTGCTGCACTTGATTCCATCCGGTATCCTGCGCGATCATGTGATGTGTTACATCGGCAACGGTGTGGTGCTCTCGCCGCAAGCCCTGCTCAAGGAAATGGACGAGTTGCAGGCGGCCGGTATCGATGTGTATGGCCGACTGAAAGTCTCTGAAGCGTGCCCCTTGATCCTGCCTTATCACGAAGCGATCGATAAGGCGCGCGAGCTGGCCAAGGGCGATGCCAAAATCGGTACCACGGGCCGTGGTATAGGCCCGGCCTATGAAGACAAGGTAGCGCGTCGCGCAATACGCTTGCAGGATATTTTCTATCGCGAACGTTTTGCTGCCAAACTGGGCGAAGTGCTGGATTATCACAATTTTGTGTTGAAGAATTATTTCAATGCAGCTACGGTTGATTTTCAGAAAACCCTGGATGAAACGCTGGCGCTGGCCGAGCGCATTAAGCCACTGGTGATGGACGTGCCGCGTGCCTTGTATGAAGCCAATAAGGCCGGGCAAGGTCTGCTGTTTGAAGGTGCGCAAGGCGCATTGCTGGACATCGATCACGGTACTTATCCTTTTGTTACCTCCAGCAACTGCATCGCCGGGGCAGCTTGCGCAGGTGCAGGGGTGGGGCCGCAGATGCTGGACTACGTGCTGGGTATTACCAAGGCTTACACCACGCGCGTTGGTTCTGGCCCGTTCCCGACTGAACTGTATGACGCAGTGGACAAGTGCGATCCTGTCGGTGAGGGTCTGGCTCGCCGCGGCCACGAATTTGGTTCGACTACCGGGCGTGCGCGTCGTTGCGGCTGGTTCGATGCGGCTGCGCTCAAGCGGTCGATACAGATAAATGGCGTATCCGGTTTGTGTATCACTAAGCTGGATGTGATGGACGGGATGGAAAGCGTGCGTATTGGTGTTGCCTATCGCATCAATGGCGTAGACAGCGATATTCTGCCGGTAGGTGCGGATGCACTGGTTGATTGTCAGGTTGTGTATGAAGAAATGCCGGGTTGGACCGAGAGTACCGTAGGCGCACAGCATTATGAAGACTTGCCGCTCGCCGCGCGTAACTATCTGGAACGTATCGCACAAGTCTGCGGTGTGCCCGTGGACATGGTTTCAACCGGACCGGATCGCGAAGAAACTATCGTGCTGCGCCATCCATTTGAGTGATGCTCTTCCCATTTTAATGGTGAAACATTGATGACTTTTCGCGAATGTTCAGCCTCGATAATGGTGTTGACCAGCCTGATTTTTTCAATAAGTCTGGATAAGTTGCCGAAGAAAATGGCTAACGATAAAAACGTGGTGCCAGCGCACCACGTTTTTATATTTTTGTTAAAACGTGTGCGTAGTGTGTTGTTGGGTTTTTTCCGCACGCAAAAAAATAGCCAGCTTACGCTGACTATTTCTAGTTTCTGGTGCCTGAAAGAGTCTCGGTCACGCAGGCGCGACCCCGGCATCCGTAGTGCCGGATGCCTTTCGAGTCCTGTCGTAAAGCACGCAGGTGCTTTACTTTCCGGGCTCAAAAGAAAAAGCCAGCTTGCGCTGGCTTTAACTTGTTTCTGGTGCCCAGAAGAGGACTCGAACCTCCACACCTTACGGCACACGGACCTGAACCGTGCGCGTCTACCAATTCCGCCATCTGGGCAAGCAATGCTTCTTGCTGAAGGCGCGCAATTTAATAGTTAAAGGACATATTGTCAATGAAAAAGAAAAATAATTTACGTTTGCAGGATCCATTTCTTGAACGCGAGCGTGAACAATACGAACATCCACTGCCGAGTCGTGAATTTATATTGCAGATTTTGACCGAGCACGGCGCACCCATGGTCGAGGATGAGCTGCTGGATATGCTGCTGATTGAGCGCGAAGAAGAAGACCTGTTTTCGCGCCGCCTGCGCGCGATGGAACGCGACGGGCAGATCATGCGCAATCGCAAGCGTGCAATCTGTGTGATGGACAAGCTCGATCTGGTTAAAGGAAAAGTGCAGGGCCATCCCGACGGCTTCGGCTTCCTGATTCCCGAAAACGGCAGCGCCGACATGTTTCTCTCCGAGAAGGAAATGCATCAGGTGCTCAACGGTGACGTGGTGATGGTGCGTCAGGCCGGTGTAGACCGTCGCGGTCGCCCTGAGGCCAAGATTGTCGAGGTGCTGGAACGCGCGAACAACAAAGTGGTCGGCCGCTTGTACGAAGAGCACGGCATCCAGTTCGTGGTCGCCGAAAACCGTCGCATCACCCAGGATATTCTGGTTGCGGCAGGCGGGGCGGGTGGTGCCCGTGCAGGTCAGGTGGTGATACTGGAAATCATCAAGCATCCGGATAAGCATGCGCAACCGATCGGTCGCATCGTGCAGGTGCTGGGTAACTATGCCGATCCGGGCATGGAAATTGAGATCGCGTTGCGCAAGCATGATTTGCCGCATGATTTCCCCAAGGATGTGGAAACGCAGGCCAAGGCGATTTCGCCTGTCGTGGCGGCGGAAGACTGGGCGGGGCGCGAAGATATTCGCAATCTGCCGCTGGTGACCATCGACGGCGAAACTGCACGTGACTTTGATGATGCCGTGTATTGCGCGCCGGAAAAAGGCGGCTACCGCCTGGTGGTGGCGATCGCCGATGTCAGCCACTATGTGCAGACCAATGACGCACTGGATCGCGAGGCAATTCTGCGCGGCAATTCGGTGTATTTCCCGCGCCGTGTGATT
>JAUSLX010000004.1 GCA_030645775.1 Gallionella sp.
CGTTGCGAGTGGCTGGTGCCCGGTCTGCTGGCTGAAAAGGTCGTGCAACTGATCAAGACACTGCCGCAAAAGATACGCCGCAATCTGGTTCCCGTGCCGGAATTCGCCGCTGCTTTCTGTCGGGACGTGCCATCTGCCAATACACCGCTGTTGCAGGCATTGGCACGTTACATTCGTGAACAGAAACAGCTGGATGTGCTGCTGGATGCGTTCCGTCCGGAGCAATTGCCGCCACATCTGCTGATGAATTATCGTGTAATGGATGAACATGGCCGCCAGTTAGGTATGTCGCGCAATTTTTCGCAACTGCACAGTGAGCATGCGCCGCGTGCCGCACCGGTAATCGCTGCCGTGACGGTGGATAAACAAGAGGCGCTCTGCGAGCAGCGCTGCACTTCATGGAGTTTCAGGACATTCACCGAGACGCGCCAGGTGAAGCGTGCCGGACAGGAGGTTACGCTGTATAACGCGCTGCTTGATGAGGGCGATGCGGTGCTGCTGCGCGCATTCGATACGCGCGAGGCGGCGCAAGCCGCACATCGTGGCGGACTGCGCCGTCTGTTCATGCTGCTGCTCAAGGAACAGGTGAAATATCTGGAAAAGAATTTGCCCGAGGCGCAACGCCTGGGCATGTTATTTATGCCCTTCGGTACGCAGCAGGAATTGCATCAGCAGATACTGGCGATGGCGTTTGACCGTGCTTGTCTGAATGATCCCTTGCCGACCACTGAGACGGAATTCACCGCGCGCGCCAAAGAAGCCAAGAACCGTCTGCTGCTGATCGCGCAGGAGCTGGCCAGACTGGTGCTGGGGGTGCTCACCGAGCATCAGGCGTTGCAAAAAAGTCTGCCGCAACTGAAAGCGCATCATCAGGCGCATCAGGATATACGCGCACAACTGGAATTTTTGCTGCACGGGGGATTCATTCGAGATACGCCTTATGAACGCTTGCAGCATGTGCCGCGTTATCTCAAAGCCATCAATCTGCGCATCGAAAAATTGCGCGCCAATCCGGCGCGCGATGCGCAATGCATGGTGCAGCTGCAGCCTTTATTGCAGGCGCTGCAAAAATTTCGTCAGGCGCAGCAACGTGATCCGCGTGTGGATGAGTTTGCCTGGTTATTGCAGGAATTACGCGTATCGTTGTTTGCGCAGGAGTTGAAGACACCGGTAATTGTGTCGGTGAAACGGCTGGAGAAGATGCTGGCTGCACTGAGAATTTAATTGCATCAGAATCAGGCTAAGTCGCTGCGCTATAATCGCCGCGAGTTTCGAACAACTTGTCACCGGCCTTCAGGCCGGTGGATTTAGACGGGGAGGGGTTTGAATCCCCACCCCTCCACGCTCTTAAACCTCGCCCTTCAGGGCGAGGTAGCGTGTGTTCCGGCCTGAAGACCGGGGTTTTAGACCGAATTGGAATCTGGATAAACGAGGAAATTATGGACAAGCAATTGCGTGAAGCTGCGCTGCAATATCACCGCCAGGCACCTGCCGGCAAAATATCTGTCAATGCCACCAAACCGATGATTACCCAGCGCGATCTGGCGCTGGCTTATTCGCCCGGTGTGGCGGCGGCCTGCGAACTGATCGTGGAAAATCCGGCTGAAGTGCGCAATATGACGGCACGCGGCAATCTGGTCGCGGTGATTACCAATGGCACGGCGGTGCTGGGACTGGGTGCGATAGGTCCGCTGGCGGCCAAGCCGGTGATGGAAGGCAAGGGTGTGCTGTTCAAGAAATTTGCCGGTATCGACGTGTTCGACCTGGAAATCGCCGAGCTTGACCCGGATAAACTGGTAGATATCATCGCCTCGCTTGAGCCTACCTTTGGCGGCATCAATCTGGAAGACATCAAGGCGCCTGAGTGTTTTTACATCGAACGCAAGTTGCGCGAGCGGATGAAAATCCCGGTGTTTCACGACGATCAGCACGGCACTTCCATTATCGTCGGTGCGGCTTTGTTGAATGGCCTGAAAGTGGTGCGCAAGGATATCGCCAACATTAAACTGGTGGTGTCCGGTGCGGGCGCTGCGGCGTTGGCGTGTCTGGATATGCTGGTGGGCCTGGGTGTGCGCATGGAAAATATCATCGTCAGCGACATCAAGGGCGTGGTTTATAAAGGCCGCGTTGAAGAGATGGATGAGAACAAGGCGCGTTATGCTGTCGATACCGCCGCGCGCACCTTGGGTGATGTGATTGCGGGCGCGGACGTGTTTCTGGGTTTGTCGGCGGGGGGTGTGTTGAAGCCGGAAATGGTTGCGCAGATGGCGGACAAACCGCTGATTTTTGCGCTGGCTAATCCTACACCCGAGATATTGCCTGAGCTGGCTCGTGCCGTGCGGCCGGATGCGATACTGGCAACCGGGCGCTCCGACTATCCGAATCAGGTGAATAACGCACTGTGTTTCCCGTATATTTTCCGGGGTGCGCTGGATGTGGGGGCCACTACCATCAATGAAGCCATGAAGCAGGCGGCTGTCCATGCGATTGCCGAACTGGCTGGCGCCGAGCAATCCGAAGAAGTGGCGGCGGCGTATGGCGATGACAATTTATCCTTTGGCGCAGATTATCTGATTCCCAAACCGTTCGACCCGCGCCTGATTACGCGCATCGCGCCTGCCGTGGCGCAAGCCGCGATGGATAGCGGTGTGGCCGAGCGGCCGATAGCCGATATGTCCGCCTATCGTGAACAATTGTCTGGTTTTATATATCAATCCAGCATGTTGATGAAACCGGTCTTCGACGCGGCCAAACGTGCGCCGAAACGTCTCGTGTATGCGGAAGGCGAGGATATGCGTGTGCTGCACGCGGTGCAGACCGTGGTGGACGAAGGCCTGGCTTATCCGATACTGGTTGGCCGTCCTGCGGTCGTTGAGCAACGTATCGCCAAGCTGGGTTTGCGCATCCGTCCGGGTGTGGATTTCGAACTGGTAAATCCGGAGAGCGATCCCCGTTTTCGTGAGTACTGCGACGAATATCATTCCCTGATGCAGCGCCGTGGTGTGACGCCGGAAGCGGCCAAGCGCGAGATGCGTCGTCGCACCAGCCTGATTGCGGCGATGCTGGTGCGCATGAATTCGGCGGATGCGATGTTGTGCGGCACGATTTCGCAGCCGCTGCATCATCTGCCCTATATCGATCAGGTTATCGGACACAGGCCGGGCGTTAACATATACGCGACGATGAATATTCTGATGCTGCAGCATCAAACTTTGTTTATCTGCGACACCTATGTCAATCTGGATCCGAATGCGGAACAGATCGTTGAGATGACGCTGCTGGCGGCTGAAGAAGTGCGCCGTTTCGGTTTGACGCCGAAAGTCGCGTTGTTGTCGCACTCCAATTTTGGCAGTCATGACAATGCATCGGCGCGCAAAATGAGCCGGGCGCGTGAATTGCTGGAGCAGCAGGTGCCGGAACTGGAAGTCGAAGGTGAAATACATGGCGATGCCGCGCTGTCGGAGAGTCTGCGTCAGACGATATTCCCCAACTCGCGCTTGAAAGGCGAGGCAAATCTGCTGATCATGCCGAATCTGGACGCCGCCAATATTGCCTATAATTTGCTCAAGCTGACGGGGGGTGATGGTGATAGTATCGGATCGATCTTGCTGGGCGCAAACAAGTCGGCACACATTTTGACGTCATCTGCGACAGTGCGTCGTATTGTGAACATGAGTGCGCTGGCGGTGGCCGCTGTCAAAACTCACTAACGGGCATGCCCGTTCCCCTCGCCCCAACCCTCTCCCGTGCTACGGGCGAGGGGGCAATCGAGTCGCTGCGCGAGTTTAATATTTAAGGAGATGAAATGAACAAGCAGGAAGCTGAATTATTGGGCGACGAAATAGAGATGATGATGCAGGAACGCGCCATGTTGCTGAAAGTGGTCGGGGCGGCGGCGGTATTGATTTCGCATTCCACGGTGCAGGATTTGTCGGATGAGGTGGTGGAATGTGCCGAAAAGCTGTCAAAGGCGCTTAATGCACTGCGCGAAGAAACGCTGAAGGACGCGCTGGATGCGGTGCAAAGCTAAGTAGAAATATCTATGCAACGGAAACACACAAAATCGATAGATGCCAATGCAGCATTGTCCATTGTTAAAGAACTGGATCGTGCGCTTGCGATGCATCAGCACTGGATAAAAGATTTTTACCGCTTTATTATTTGCGGAGAATCCGCGCCACACAGTTGTGTTATCCAGGACGCGCACTTGCTGTGCGATTTCGGGCGCTGGTACGGCTCTCTGGATGCGGAAACCTTTTTGCAGGCGCCGGATGTCAAAAAAATAGGTGCGCCCCACAAGGCGATGCACGATTCAGCACGAAAATTGCTCGAGTCGCTGCCCTTGGGTAATGAAGCACGCAAAACCAGTTATTTGAATTTTGTTGATGATTCCATGGACTTCAAGCAGGCCATTCATCATTGTCAAAGCGAGTTGTTACAGCGAGTCTGTACAGTCGATCATCTGACCGGTGCATGGACCAGGCATACGATGGAATCCAGACTTCGCGAGGAAGCCGAACGCGTTAGTCGTGGCTCCCCGCCATGTGTCATTTGCATGATAGATATTGATCATTTCAAGGCGGTGAATGATCAGTATGGACACCCCGCTGGCGATAAGGCATTAAGTGCAGTCGCGCGCTTTCTGATGGAAAGCCTGAGAATTTATGATATTACCTTCAGATATGGCGGGGAAGAGTTCCTGGTTTGTCTTCCCGACACCCAGCTCGCCGAGGCTGAGCAACTTTTGAATCGCCTTCGTGTGGAGCTGTCCGACTATCCGATACAGATAACCGAGGGCAAAGTGATTACGATTAACGCCTCTTTCGGTATAGCCTCGTTAAATGCTGGCGAATTGGTTGCTGACGTCATTGAGCGCGCCGACCACGCCTTGCTGTGTGCAAAAAGTCAGGGGCGGAATCGCGTTTGCGTGTGGGATATTGAGCCTGTATCCCGCCCGAATTGTTAACTGTTGCAGGGGGGCTGCTGCTTGTCGGGCGATTATTTCTTAATCCAGTCCAGCATAAACTCCCATTGTTCCAGCTCGCGTTCGGCCAGATAGGGTGGCAGATCGAACAGTGACTTTCCCTCGAAGGCGGCATTGACATACACCTGCGTTTCACGCAGGTAAGCCAGTATCGGCAAGCCTGAGTCAGTGAGGAAGTTTTCCAGCATCGCAGCAGCACGGGTGCGCGGATTCATGCGCATGCCGACCACGCCGATCTCGCATTTTCCCTTGCGTATGTTTTTTTCATCAGCCAGTATTTTCAGGAAGTCGCGGCTGGCGTTCAGATCGAACAAGGAGGGTGAAACGGGTACGATGATCTTGTGCGCCAGCTTGATGGCACGCGCCAGGTTCTTGCCGTGCAAACCGGCAGGGCTATCAATCACCAGGGTATCGTTGAGGCAACCTTCACCTTTGCTCGATTCCAGCGTCACAATCTCCGGCAAGTCAGCCGGGCGTGCAGCGATCCAAAGGGAAGCGGACTTTTGCCTGTCCAGGTCAAGTAGCGCGACGCGCCTGCCCTGGTTGGCCAGATAGCCCGCGATGTTGACCGATAGCGTGGTTTTTCCGCTGCCGCCCTTGGGG
Source organism: Gallionella sp. (assembly GCA_030645775.1). Classification (GTDB taxonomy): domain Bacteria; phylum Pseudomonadota; class Gammaproteobacteria; order Burkholderiales; family Gallionellaceae; genus Gallionella. The sequence goes on from JAUSLX010000004.1 coordinate 5,588, forward strand.
TTCGCAATCAGTATGGTTTCCATGGTGTGCCGTGACTCCGGTGAATTACCTTCTGCGGCCGCCCAGTAGCGATCCCAATACGCCGCGTATGATTTCGCGCCCGAGTGCAGAGCCGAGGGAGCGCACTGCACTTTTAACCAGCGTTTCGCCGATACCCTGGCGGCTGCTGGTGCCACCATTGCCGAAAATATCCTCCATTAGCCCGCCGTTGCTCCCGGGAGCCTGCTGCGCCACGGCTTGCGTGCTTTCCGCTGCGCGGGTACGTTCTTTCAGAATTTCATAAGCCGATTCGCGATCCAGCGTCTTCTCGTAATGCCCGGCGAGCAGCGAGCCTTGTATCACGGCACGGCGTTCCGCATCGGTGATCGGGCCGATCTGCGCCTGTGGCGGCACGATCAATGCGCGCTCGACGATGCCGGGCGTGCCTTTTTCGTTCAGGCAGGAAATCAGCGCCTCGCCGACGCCGAGTTCGGTAATGGCGGAGATTTCATCGAGAGCCGGGTTGTCGCGCATGGTTTCGGCGGCGGCCTTTACCGCTTTCTGGTCACGCGGGCTGAAGGCGCGCAGCGCATGCTGCACGCGGTTGCCGAGCTGGCCCAGCACTTTGTCCGGTACGTCGGCGGGATTCTGCGTGACAAAATAGACCCCCACGCCTTTGGAACGAATCAGGCGCACTACTTGCTCGATTTTGTCGAGCAGCGCGGCGGGCGCATCGTTGAACAGCAGGTGTGCCTCATCGAAGAAAAATACCAGCCTGGGCTTGGCCAGATCGCCCGCTTCCGGCAGATTTTCGAATAATTCGGCAAGCAGCCACAACAGCATGGTGGAATACACCTTGGGTGAGGTCATTAACTGGTCGGCAGCGAGGATGTTGATCATGCCGTAACCGTTTGCGTCGGTCTGCATCAGGTCTTCGATATTGAGCATCGGTTCGCCGAACAGCTTGTCGCCGCCCTGCATTTCGATTTGCAGCAGACCGCGCTGGATCGCACCTATGCTGGCGGCAGAGATGTTGCCGTACTCGGTGGTGTAGTCACCGGCGTTGTCGCCCACGCTCTGCACCATTGTGCGCAGGTCTTTCAGGTCAAGCAGCAGCAGACCGTTGTCGTCGGCGATTTTGAACACCAGCGCCAGCACCCCCTGTTGCACCTCGTTGAGGTTCAGCATGCGCCCGATCAGCAGCGGTCCCATGTCGGAAATGGTGGCGCGCAGCGGGTGACCCCTCTCGCCGAATACATCCCAGAATGTCACCGGAAATGAACGCGGTACAAAATCATCCAGTTTGAGTTGTTCGACGCGCGCGCTGACTTTTGCATTGCCGCCGCCGATTTTGCACATTCCAGACAGATCGCCCTTGATATCGGAGAGAAATACCGGAACGCCATTGCGGCTGAACGCTTCCGCCAGAGTTTGCAGGGTGACGGTTTTGCCGGTCCCGGTCGCTCCGGTAATCAGGCCGTGGCGATTGGCCATCTGTGGCAGCAGGTAAATGTCCTGTTCGATATTCCTGGCGATGAGAATAGGGGCGCTCATGGTGATTTCGGTGGCCCGTGTTGGGTTAAGGAGGCGGAAATGATAACATCGCCTGATAATTATTTGGAGAACACTATGGCAGGACACAGCAAGTGGGCAAATATCCAGCACCGCAAGGGCAAGCAGGATGCCAAACGCGGCAAGACCTTCACCAGGCTGATCAAGGAAATTACCGTGGCGGCGCGCATGGGTGGCAGCGATCCGACCGGCAATCCGCGCCTGCGGCTGGCGATGGATAAGGCCTATGATAACAACATGCCCAAGGATAACGTCGAGCGCGCCATCAAGCGCGGTAGTGGCGAGCTGGAAGGGGTGCAGTATCTGGAAATACGTTACGAAGGTTACGGCATCAACGGTGCGGCGGTGATGGTGGACTGCATGACTGACAACAAGATGCGCGCGGTGGCCGATGTGCGCCATGCTTTCAGTAAATACGGCGGTAATCTGGGTACGGATGGTTCGGTGGCGTTCATGTTCACGCATTGCGGGCAGATGATTTTCGCGCCGGGAACGGATGAAAACGGTCTGATGGAAGTCGCACTGGATGCGGGTGCGGAAGATATCAACACTAATGATGACGGCAGTATCGAAGTCATCACCGCGCCGAATGATTTTGTCAGCGTCAAGCAGGCGCTCGAATCAGCCGGTTACAAGCCGGAATTCGCTGAGGTCATCATGAAACCGGCCAACGAAGTGCTGTTTACCGGCGATGATGCAGTGAAGATGCAGAAGTTGCTCGACGCCCTGGAAGATCTGGACGACGTGCAGGAAGTCTATACGACTGCCGTGATTGAGGAATAGAACACGTGAAAGGTGAAAAGTGAAAAGTGAAATGCAAACCCTCCCGGCAGGGAAGGTGGCGCATCGCGCCGGGTGGGCATCACCTTTCACTTTTCACGTTTCACGAATGGGATGGCTGTGAATCTTCCTGTACCGATCCGCATTCTAGGCATAGATCCCGGTCTGCGTATAACGGGTTTCGGTGTGATCGATAAGGTCGGGCAGCAGTTGCACTATGTTGCCAGCGGCTGCATCAAGACGCCGGATGGCGAATTGCCCGAACGTCTGAAGGTCATCCTCAACTCGCTGGGCGAAGTGATCGCACTGCACAAGCCCGATCAGGTTGCGGTGGAAAAGGTGTTCGTCAACGTCAATCCGCAATCCACTTTGTTGTTGGGGCAGGCGCGCGGCGCGGCGATCTGTGCGGCGGTGCTGGCTAATCTGCCGGTGGGCGAATATACCGCGTTGCAGGTTAAACAGGCAGTGGTCGGCAATGGCCATGCGGCGAAGGAACAGGTGCAGTTGATGGTGCAACGTTTGTTGAAATTGTCCGGTACGCCCAGTCCGGATGCGGCCGATGCTCTGGCCTGCGCGATCTGTCATGCGCACGGTGGGCAGGGCTTGGGGGTATTGGCGACCAAGGGCTTTCGCGTCAAAAATGGCAGGCTGATATGACACCGCCGCCGGAGCCGACGCTGGTCGCATTTCAGAATCCGATAGCGCGTTATTTCGCTGCGACCCGCCCGGCGTTTCTGACGGCCAGCCTGATGGCTGGTCTGATCGGCTTGGCCATTGTCTGGCATGATGGTTTGGCATTGGATGTTCCGCTCGCGCTGCTTACCTTGTTGTTTGCCGTGCTCGCGCACGCCGGGGCGAATGTGCTGAACGATTATTACGACGCATTGAATGGCACGGACGCGCAGAACACTGAGCGCATTTTTCCTTTTACCGGCGGTAGCCGCTTCATCCAGAACGGCGTGTTGAGCGAAATTCAGACACGCAATTTCGGGCTGGTATTGTTCGGATGCGTGGTAGTCGCGGGTGTGTGGCTGATGCTGCGCACGGATTTTCGATTGTTCTATGTCGGGCTGGCCGGCCTGATCATAGGCTGGGCTTATTCCGCGCCGCCGCTGCGACTGAACAGTCGGGGGCTGGGCGAAGTGTGCGTGGCGGCGGGATTTTTGCTGATCATAGCGGGGGCGGATTTTGTGCAGCGCAGTGAATTTGCCGCAGCACCCTACCTCGCCGGTTTTTCCTACGCATTGCTTGCGGCTAATTTGCTGTATATCAATCAGTTCCCCGATCGCACTGCGGATATCGCAGTGGGCAAGCTGCACTGGGTGGCCAGGCTGGAGGTGGCTCAGGCGCGCTGGGTCTATGCGCTGATTGTGGTACTGGCCTATGGCTGCTTGCTGTTGAATGTGGCGCTGGGCGGGTTGCCGGTGCTGGCATTGCTGGCTCTGCTGGCCTTGCCGTTAAGTGTGCAGGCCGCGCGCCTGCTGTTGCGTCACGCCGCTCAGCCGCAGCAACTGGGTAATGCAATTAAACTGACCATAGGCGCGATGTTGGCGCATGGCGTATTGCTGACAATTGGTTTGATTTTGGGATGATGAGATGATCGGTCGTTTAACTGGTATTTTGCTGGAAAAGAATCCGCCGCAAATCCTGCTGGATGTGCAGGGGGTGGCGTATGAAATCGATGTGCCGATGAGCACCTTCTATAACCTGCCTGTGTTGCACGAAAAAGTCGTGCTGCATACGCAACTGATCGTGCGCGAGGACGCGCATCTGCTGTACGGCTTTGGCACGAGTGATGAGCGCAGCGCCTTTCGCCTGCTGCTCAAGATCAGCGGGGTTGGCCCCAAGTTGGCGTTGTCCGTGCTCTCCGGCCTGAGCCTGAACGATTTGGCGGAGGCAGTGGCAAACAGGGAAGCAGGGCGGCTGGTCAAGATTCCCGGCGTGGGCAAGAAAACCGCCGAGCGCCTGTTGCTGGAATTGCAGGGCAAGTTTGCGGCAAGCGGTGCGGGTGCTGCAAGCGGCATGGCGGCCAGTTCCGCCGGCAGCGATATCGTCAACGCCCTGCAGGCGCTGGGTTACAACGAGAAGGAAGCCGACTGGGCAGCCAAACAGTTAGCCAAGGAAGTCGGCGTCTCGGACGGCATACGTCAGGCGCTCAAGCTATTATCCAGGGCGTAATCAGTGCGCATGCCTCGCTGATTGACGTTATGCTAACCATTGGTTATCATTGGCGCCATGTTCACCGTCCGTTATAGTCAGCAAGCAATCAAGATTTTGCGAAAAATGCCCACAGGGATTGCGGGCAGAATTCAGGCGACGATGATTTGTGTCGCTGAAAATCCAGCCGCTTTTCAGGGAGACTGGAAACGGTTGGAAGGATCGGATTTCTGGTGCTTGCGTGTCGGCAGTTGGCGTGCAATCTGCGATGTACAAAACGGTGAATTGGTCATACTGGTGTTGAAAATTGCCTCACGTGGAGATGTGTACAAATGAACATTCAAACCATAGCCCAGAACGGGCAGGCTGCCTTTGTCGTTGTTTCGATCGCCGAATGGGAGGCATTGATGGCGCGTCTGGAAGAGCGGGATGATACCGCTGAGGCTGCGCGCCAGATGGCGGCCATACGGGCGGGCGAGGAAATGCTGCCCGCTGGAATGGTTGCGCGTCTGATTTCCGGCGAAAATCCGCTCAAGGTCTGGCGTGAATATCGCGGCTTTACGTTGCGGGCGCTGGCGGCGGAGATCGGCATCAGCTCTGCGGCTGTGTCCAAGATAGAAACAGGTAAAAGCCATCCCTCTGTTGCGACACTGGGTAAATTGGCAGTCGCGTTGGGCTGCGATATGGAAGACCTGACATGAGCATTTTTATGAATAACACAAGCACTGCAAATATAAGCCCTGAAAAGCAAGCATGATCCATAGCGACAATCTCACCACTGAGCCCCGTCTGACGACCCCTGCTGTCGCCTCACGTCAGGAGGAGGCGCTGGAGCGCGCGCTGCGCCCCAAGCAGCTCGACGAATATGTCGGGCAGGAAAAAATCCGCGAACAGCTGGAAATCTTCATTCAGGCCGCCAAACAGCGGCAGGAGCCGCTCGACCATGTGCTGCTGTTTGGTCCGCCGGGTCTGGGCAAGACCACGCTGGCGCAGATCATCGCGCGCGAGATGGGGGTGAATCTGCGCCATACGTCAGGGCCGGTGCTGGAGCGCGCGGGCGATCTGGCGGCGCTGCTGACCAATCTCGAACCGAACGACGTGTTGTTCATCGACGAAATCCATCGTCTGTCACCGGTAGTGGAGGAAATACTCTATCCCGCGCTGGAAGATTACCAGATCGATATCATGATAGGCGAAGGCCCGGCGGCGCGCTCGGTGAAGCTGGATTTGCCGCCGTTCACGCTGGTGGGGGCGACCACGCGCGCCGGGATGCTGACCAATCCGCTGCGCGACCGTTTCGGCATTGTCTCCCGCCTCGAATTTTATAGCGCGGCTGAATTGCAGCGCATCGTGATGCGTTCCTCCGGTTTGCTGGAAATGAATCTGTCTCACGATGGTGCGATGGAGATCGCAAAACGTTCACGCGGTACGCCGCGTATCGCCAACCGTCTGTTGCGCCGGGTGCGTGACTATGCCGATGTGAAGGCGGGCGGAGATGCGACACGCGCCGTGGCGGATGCGGCGCTCACCATGCTGGATGTGGATACGCGGGGGCTGGATGTGATGGACAGGAAATTGTTGCAGACCATCATCGAGAAGTTCATGGGCGGCCCGGTCGGCGTGGATAATCTCGCCGCCGCCATCGGCGAAGAGCGCGACACCATCGAAGATGTGCTGGAGCCGTATCTGATTCAGCAGGGCTATCTGCAACGCACGCCGCGCGGGCGCATGGCAACGGCGAACGCCTATTTGCATTTCGGTCTGACGGTGGCGAGCCATTTGGGCAGCGGAGATTTTCCGGATGAGTAAACACCTGCTTTTTACCTGGCCGGTGCGGGTGTATTTTCAGGACACCGATGCGGGCGGGGTGGTTTATCACGCCAGTTATGTGAACTTTATGGAGCGCGCGCGGACTGAGTGGTTGCGCACGTACGGCTACAGTAATGCAGGATTGATGAAAGAATTCGGCGTGGTGTTCGTGGTGCGTTCGATGAAACTGGACTATCTCAGGCCCGCGCTGCTGGATGATATGCTGGACGTCACCGCGCAGGTCAAGGATATCGGACGCAGCCGCATCACGCTGCTGCAAACCGTGCGGCGCGAAGATGTATTGTTGACTGAGGCGGAAGTGCATCTGGTGAGTGTCTCGCTGGAAACATTCAAGCCGGTCAGGGTGCCGGAAGTGTTGCGCTCACAGTGGCAGGATTAACGAGGAGTTCGCGCAGCGATTCGCTCGCCTCCTCTCCGGCAAGGAGAAGATTGAGGAGAGGGAAGGGAAGCGCGGGCATATTATCAGGGTGGCTGCACGCCATACCCATTAGTCACTTACAGGTTTAATGCTGTCAAAACGTGACAAGATTTGTGTTTTTCGTAGGTCGGGATTTATCCCGACAAGACGTGCTGAATGAAGCAAAAACGTCGGGATAAATCCCGATCTACAAGTTTGGTTCCGGCTTGTCCGGCTTAGGAAAGGTTAGTAATGGAAGTTACGCAGGATTTGTCGTTTGTACATCTGATCAGCAATGCCAGTGTACTGGTGCAACTGGTGATGGGCCTGCTGCTGCTGGTGTCCATGATGTCCTGGTGGTACATTTTTCTCAAGCTGTTCGCGATACGTCGCGAAACCCGTTTAA
>JAUSLX010000015.1 GCA_030645775.1 Gallionella sp.
GTGCTGGTTCCCACCACGTTGCTGGCCGAACAGCATTTCCAGAACTTCTCCAACCGCTTTGCTGACTGGCCGATTCGCATCGGTGAACTGTCGCGCTTCCGTTCCGCGAAAGAGCAGACCCAGGCATTGAAGGAAATGGCGGAAGGCAAGTTGGACATCATCATCGGTACCCACAAGCTGATCCAAAAAGACGTTAAATTTCATAATCTGGGCTTGACCATCATAGACGAGGAACATCGTTTCGGCGTGCAGCAGAAGGAAAAGCTCAAGGCGCTGCGCGCAGAGGTGGATATTCTGACGCTGACCGCCACGCCGATCCCGCGCACGCTGGCGATGTCGCTGGAAGGCTTACGCGACTTTTCCATCATCGCCACCGCCCCGCAACGGCGGCTGTCGATCAAGACTTTCGTCAGCGCCTACAGTCAGGGCGTGATCCGCGAGGCGGTACTACGCGAACTCAAGCGCGGCGGCCAGATTTACTTCCTGCACAATGAGGTGGACACCATCGCCAACATGGCGGAAAAACTTGCAGAACTGCTGCCCGAAGCGCGCATCCGCACAGCACACGGGCAGATGGGCGAACGCGAACTGGAAGCGGTTATGCGCGACTTCTACCAGCAGCGCTTTAACATCCTGCTGTGTACCACCATCATCGAGACCGGCATCGACATTCCCACCGCCAACACCATCATCATGAATCGCGCCGACCGTTTCGGTCTGGCGCAGTTACATCAACTGAGAGGCCGCGTCGGACGCTCGCACCACCAGGCTTACGCCTATCTGCTGGTAGATAGTCTGGATGGCCTGACCGTACAGGCGAAGAAGCGTCTGGAAGCGATCCAGGCGATGGAACAGCTGGGCAGCGGTTTCTATCTGGCGATGCACGATCTGGAGATACGCGGCGCGGGCGAAGTACTGGGCGAATCACAGAGCGGCGAGATGCAGGAAATCGGCTTCTCGCTCTACACCGAGATGCTCAATGCCGCCGTAGCGTCGCTGCGACAAGGCAAAGAGCCGGACATGGCGCACCCGCTGGGCGTGACCACCGAAATCAACCTGCATAGTCCGGCGCTGCTGCCCAACGATTATTGCGGCGACATCCACCAGCGCCTGGTGATCTACAAGCGGATGGCCAATTGCGCAAATCAGGCAGAGCTTGATGAAATGCATCAGGAGCTGATAGACCGTTTCGGCCTGCTGCCGGAACCCGCGCAGACCCTGCTCGACAGCCATCGATTGCGCATCGCGGCGAAACCGCTGGGCATCTGCAAGATAGATGCCTCAGACGAGGCGATCGTCATCCAGTTCGTGCAAAATCCGCCTGTCGACCCGATGAAAATCATCACCCTGATCCAGAGCCGACGCTACATCAAAATGACCGGACAGGATAAACTGCGCATCGAACTGAAACATGAAGACCTGAACCAACGCGTGCTGGCGATCAAGAACTTTTTCAATGAATTGAAGTAAAACCAATCAAGGCGCTGTTTTTATAATCTGTAGCCCGGATGCAGCGCAGCGGAATCCGGGGTGTCGGCGCAGTGATTGCGCTACCCTCCTTCACTCTGCGCTTGTTCAGAACAAACACCGCCCGCGATATTCCGCTAAAATACCGCACCGTTTTACCCTCGCCATTCAAACATGAACCTCATCCTGCAAGCCCTACACGACATTCATTCCGAACAAATCGAATACCTCGCGTCCTTATCCGGCGCTGCGCGTAGCGAACGGATCAGCGCACAGCACTGGTGCTTGCACGACAGCGAGTCTCATGCCGACATCGCAGACTATTGTTTTGAGCAGCGCATCGACTTTGGTTTCGTGCCTGCGGATAGAAAGCTGGCCGACTTCGGCCTGGTGGTAATGGACATGGATTCGACTTTGATTTCCATCGAATGCATAGACGAGATCGCCGATATGCAGGGGCTGAAGCCGGAAGTCGCGGCGATTACCGAGTCGGCGATGCGCGGGGAAATCGATTTCGCCGAGAGCCTGCGTCGCCGCGTGGCGTTGCTCGAAGGTTTGGACGAAGGTGCGTTGCAACGCGTGTATGACGAGCGGCTAGAGCTCAATCCCGGCGCGAGAATCATGCTGGCGGCACTGAAAAAACACAACATCAAAACGCTGCTGGTCTCCGGCGGCTTTTTATTTTTCACCGAACGACTCAAGCCGCGTCTCGGCCTGGACTACACCCACGCCAACACGCTGGAGATCGAGAACGGAAAACTCACCGGGCGCGTGTTGGGTGAAATCCTCGATGCGCAGGGCAAGGCACAATGGCTGGTGAAAATGCGCGATGAGCTGGGATTGCGACCTGAACAGGTGATCGCGATGGGCGACGGTGCGAACGATCTGAAGATGATGGCGCAAGCCGGCGTCAGCATCGCCTATCACGCCAAACCAGTGGTCAGGGCACAGGCCAGCTATGCGTTCAATTTCGTGGGGCTGGACGGACTGGCAAGGTTATTTGATCAGTGAGAAATAAACCTTTATTTCACTTGCAGCCCTCCTGAAAAATCCCTAGAATTAGTTCACATCAGCTGGAAAACCACTACATATAGTGGTTTTTCTTTTTTATCAGATACCTACACTATCTGGTGGACTCATCAAACCGGAGAGCATTGCCATGACGCAAGAGATCAGTATCGAAGTGTTGCTGGAAAAATATGCCGAGTCGGGAGAAACGTCCATCCAGGATGTGCGCCATCGCGTCGCACGCGGTTTGGCGGATGCTGAAAAACCCGAACAGCGCGCTCACTGGGAAGAAGCATTTTTCCTCGCACAAGAAAATGGCTTCGTACCGGCCGGGCGCATCAACTCGGCGGCAGGCTTATCCATACAGGCAACCCTGATCAACTGCTTCGTGCAACCGGTGGGCGATGCAATTTCCGGCGTCACAGACGGTAAACCGGGCATCTACGATGCCTTGCAGCAGGCGGCAGAAACCATGCGGCGCGGCGGCGGTGTCGGTTATGATTTTTCCAGCATCCGCCCCGAAGGCGCACACGTCAAAGGCACCAACTCGCGCGCCAGCGGGCCGATCTCCTACATGCGCGTATTCGACCGCTCCTGCGAAACAGTTGAATCGGCGGGCGCCCGACGCGGCGCACAAATGGGCGTATTGCGCTGCGACCATCCCGACATCGAGAAATTCATCAGCGCCAAGGACAAGGGCGATCTGCGCAACTTCAATATTTCCGTCGGCGTCACCGATGCGCTGATGCAGGCGGTAGAAAACGATCAGGAATTCGAACTGGTGCATGCCGCAAAACCCGCCGAGGCGCTTTTGGCATCGGGTGCGGCACAGCGCGCTGATGGCAAGTGGGTGTATCGCCGCGTGCGTGCCACCGACTTGTGGCGCCAGATTATCGAGAGCACCTACGACCACGCCGAACCCGGCGTGCTGTTCATCGACCTGATGAACCGCGACAACAATCTATCCTATTGTGAAGTGATCGAGGCTACCAATCCTTGCGTCACCGCCGACACCTGGGTGATGACCGAACACGGCGCACGGCAGGTGCGCGAACTGATCGGACGACCCTTCGCCGCTATTGTTGACGGCAAGTCCTACCCGACCGAATCGCAAGGCTTTTTCTTCACCGGCACAAAACCGGTGCTGCGGTTGAAGACGGCGGAAGGTCACTCATTGCGCTTAACTTCCGACCACCCAGTGCTACGCATCTCCCGTATGACGCGTTACATCCGCGAAACGGAGTGGGTCAAGGCGGGCGAACTTTCGACCAACGACAAAATTGTGTTGCACGATCACCGCGCCAATCAAGGATGGAGCGGCGCACACACTGAAGACGAGGGCTATCTGATCGGCTTGCTGATCGGCGATGGCACACTCAAAAATGACAAAGCGGTACTGAGCGTCTGGGATACCGACGCATTGAAAATCGCCAACGGTGGAGACATGCTCCCTTCCGCCGGAGTTGCCAGCGTCATGCTTGCCGCCGAACACGCTGTGCGCACCTTGCCGCACCGCAGCGACTTCAACGGCTGGCAAAAACCCATAGCTGGTCGCGGCGAATATCGTCTGGCAACAGGCGCATTACGCACACTGGCACTGGAATTGGGGCTGACTCCGGGCAATAAACGCTTCACCGCAGCAATGGAAACCGGCTCATCCAACTTCTATCGCGGCGTATTGCGCGGCATGTTCGATGCGGATGGTTCGGTGCAAGGCTCACAAGAGAAAGGCATCAGCGTTCGGCTGACGCAGATTAACATCGGCAATCTGGCGGCCGTGCAGCGTATGCTGCAACGCCTCGGCATTATCGCCTCCATCTACCAGAATCGCCGCCCGGAAGGCGTGAAGACCTTACCGGACGGCAAAGGTGGAACTAAGGAATATACCTGCCAGGCACTACATGAACTCATCATCAGCGGCGAGAATATCGTGCGTTACGCCGAACTGGTCGGCTTTGCAGATGGCGATAAACAAACAAAACTGGACGGCCTGCTGGCAAATTATCAGCGTAAGCCTAATGCGGAACGTTTCGTCGCAACCGTACAGTCACTGGAAGAAGATGGCGTGGAAGACGTGTATGACGTGACCGTATCCGAGGTGCATGCCTTCGATGCCAATGGCTTATATGTCCACAATTGCGCTGAGCAACCCCTTCCACCCTATGGATGTTGTTGTTTAGGTTCAATAAATTTAACGAGAATGGTAAAAAACCCGTTCTCGGCGCATGCCGGTTTCGACTACGAACCCTTCAAACAGCTGGTCAAGGTCGCGGTGCGCATGCTGGACAATGTGCTGGACGTCACCGCCTGGCCGCTGCCGGAGCAACAACTGGAAGCGCAGAACAAACGGCGCATCGGGCTGGGCTATACCGGACTGGGTGACGCGCTGGTCATGCTGGGGCTGCGCTACGACACTGACCAGGCGCGCAGCTTTGCCGCCGACATCACCCGCATCATGCGCGATGAAGCCTACGCCGCCTCAATCGAACTGGCCAAAGAGCGCGGCGCATTCCCGCTGCTGGATGCCGACCAATACTTAGCTGAACCGCGCTTCGCCTCGCGCCTGCCGGACGAGATAAAGAACAACATACGACAGCACGGCATACGCAACAGCCACCTGCTGTCCATCGCGCCCACCGGCACGATCTCGCTGGCGTTTGCCGACAATGCCTCCAACGGTATCGAGCCACCCTTTTCCTGGTTTTACACGCGCAAAAAACGCATGATGGATGGCACGACCAAAGACTATTCGGTAGAAGATCACGCCTGGCGTTTATACAAAAAACTGGGGGGCGATATGGAAAAACTGCCGCCCGGCTTTGTCACTGCACTGGAAATTTCGGCGCTGGACCACATGAAAATGGTCGCCGCTGTTGCACCCTATATCGACACCTCGATCAGCAAGACGGTCAACGTACCCGCCGATTATCCCTTTGATGACTTCAAAAACCTTTACACCGAAGCCTGGCGTGCCGGACTGAAGGGCCTGGCAACCTACCGGCCGAATAGCGTGCTGGGCTCGGTGTTATCCATCACGCCGGAACCCAAAAAAGACGAGCAGCCGCAGGATTTCATGTTCGATCAGGACAGACGCATCGTGCTGGAAGCCACGCCCAAACCGGCTCTGGCCTCGCTACGCTGGCCGGGTCGCCCCGAACTGCCAGCCGGCAGCGAAGGCTGGGTGTCGCAGGTCGTGAAGCACCCGCTAGGCAGCTTCGTTGCCTTTGTGTCGCACACCTCCAACGGCTGCAATCACCCCTTCGAGGTCTGGGTGAACGGCTCTGAACAGCCCCGCGGATTGGGCGCGCTGGCCAAATCACTGTCCATGGATATGCGCACCCTCGATCCGGTATGGATACGCATGAAACTGGAAATGCTGATGAAGACCGCCGGTGACGATGCCTTCGACATGCCGATGCCGCCCGATGGAGAAATGACGCGCATGCCGAGTCTGGTCGCCGCGTTCGCGTATTTGCTCAAATATCGCATAGAACAACTGGGCGCACTGGAAGTCTGCGAAGGCGTAACCACACCCATGATGGACGCGCTGTTTGCCAGAAAGGAACCGAAGACCGGAACCGACGGCACCATGAGCTGGACCGTGGACATTGCCAATGCGGGTACCGGCGACGACTTCGTGCTGGGCCTGAAGGAACTGGTACTGCCGGACGGACAACGCCGCCCCTACTCGATGTGGCTGTCTGGCGTGTATCCGCGTGCGCTGGACGGTTTGTGCAAGGTATTGAGCCTGGACATGCGTGTGATCGATCCGGCCTGGATAGGCATGAAACTGCGCAAATTACTCAATTTCGGTGAACCACTGGGCGACTTCATGGTGCGTGTTCCTGGACATGCCAAGATGGAAAGCTATCCCTCGACCGTGTCCTACGTCGCCAAGCTGATCATCCATCGCTACGCGATGCTGGGTCTGCTCGACGAACACGGTTTCCCGGTGCAACAGATGGGCGTACTGGAAATCCCCGAAGGCCAGATCAAACCGACCGGTATCAAACCGCTGACCGGCAAGCTATGCCGCGAATGCGGCAACGCCACGCTGATCAAGAAGGATGGGTGTGAGTTTTGCACTAGTTGCGGAGCGATAGGGGCCTGCGGATAATTAGATGCGGCCCGCGTATGGCCGCAATGCGGAAATCTGAATAACCAACCCGAACACCAACCTTAATAGTCAACTTCAGTTCAGGCAATATCGCAACATCACGGTCGGCTGTGTGCCAACCGACAGTCAGGGTTGTAAACTTGATGCCAGCAAGCTGACGGTCGTGATCAGTAACAGTAACAATGAGACATGAGCCGCTGTTCAAATGTTATTCCCAATTATTGAACTTGCATTCTCGTTTGACACCCGAGTGGCGCGGCTCTACATTCACCACCTGTGAATAAACCCATCAACCAAATGCCCGCATCATTCCTTGATTTCTATCAAAGTCTCGACCCCGACCCGCTCAAGCGCGGCAAGCAGTTCGAGCACTTCGTTCTGTGGTTCCTGAAGGCCGATCCCGAATGGGCTACGCAAGTTGAGCAAGTGTGGCTGTGGGATGAATGGCCGCAACGCTGGGGCGCGGACTGCGGTATTGATCTGGTGTTCCAGCACAAGAATGGCGACAACTGGGCGGTGCAGGCCAAGTGCTATTCGCCCGACTATCACATCACCAAACATGATGTAGACAAATTCCTCAGTGAATCCAACCGCAAAGGCATACACCACCGCCTGCTGATTGCCACTACAGACTTTATCGGCGGCAATGCCCGTCAAGTCTGTGAAGCGCAAGAAAAACCCGTCATACGGTTTATGCTATCCGACTTTGAACGTGCCGCGTTGGACTATCCCGCCAACTTTGCGGCACTCCCGCAAGCCAAACG
>JAUSLX010000029.1 GCA_030645775.1 Gallionella sp.
AAATATTGAAATGCAAATCGATACGTCGCAAAACGATAACCAATTGAATCTATTTAACTAAATTGCCGGACACTACTGAATAAGGATATGAAATGAACGAACAGGAACTGCGCACCGAGCTGGTGCGCATCACTAAAAAACTGGAGGCACTGGGGTTTAGCCACGGGACAGCGGGTAATCTCAGCGCACATTTTGGCGAGGGATTTCTGATTACGCCTTCCGGTTTCGGTGCGGAAGGGCTGACCGAGGATGACCTCGTATTTGTGGAAATGTCAGGTCAGTCGCACGGGCGCTGGCGGCCGTCCAGCGAATGGCTGTTTCATCGCGACATCTACGCACAGCGTCCGGAATTCGGCGCGGTAGTGCACACGCATTCCAACGCGGCAACGGCGCTGGCCTGTCTGCGGCGCGACATTCCGCCTTTCCATTACATGCTGGCTTTGCTGGGGGGCGACAGCCTGCGCTGCGCCACTTATGCCACCTTCGGTACACAGGCTTTGTCGGATGCGGCACTCGTTGCTTTAGCGGGACGTAAGGCCTGTCTGCTGGCGAATCACGGTATGATAGCCGCAGGGAAAAATCTGGCCGAGGCCTTCAGAAATACAATCGAAGTGGAGAATTTGAGCGAGCTTTATCTGCGCGCGCTGTCTGCAGGCGAGCCGGTATTGCTGACGGCGGCTGAGTTTGCCGATGCACAGCAGCAATTTGTCGGCTACGGCAAGCCAAAACAATGAAGCAAGCTGTCAGCTGCGACATATTCTGCAATGTCATCGACAATTACGGCGACATCGGCGTGAGCTGGCGTCTGGCGCGGCAACTGGCAAACGAATTCGGCATTACTGTTCGCTTGTGGGTCGACGATATGGCCAGTTTTGCCAAGCTGTGCCCGGACGCCGATGCCAGCCTGGAAAGTCAGCGTTGTCGCGGGGTGGAAGTGCGGCTGTGGGGCAAGGACTTTACCGATGTAACACCTGCCAAGCTGGTGATCGATGCATTCGGCTGCACACTGCCGGAATCCTATCGCGCCGCGATGGCTGTGCAGGAATCTGTCTGGATCAATCTCGAATATCTTTCAGCCGAAGACTGGGTGGAGGGTTGTCACAAGTTGCCTTCACCACGCCCGCCGCTGACCCGCTACTTTTTCTTTCCCGGCTTTACCAAAAAAACCGGCGGTTTGTTGCTGGAGCGCGATTTGCTGGCGCGGCGCGATGCGTTTTTGAACGATCCGCTGCAACAAAAGGGTTTCTGGGAATCTGTCGGCATGGAGATACCCTCTGGCGACACGCTAAAAATCTCCTTGTTTGCCTATGAAAATGACGCGTTAGAAGGCTTGTTAGATGCCTGGGTGAACGGCAAACAAGCCGTGTTGTGTTTGGTGCCGGAGGGGCGAATTCTGCCGCAAGTGGTGAAATATTTCAGTGATGAGACGGGCCGTACTTACGCGCGAGGCAATCTTGAGTTGCGCGTGCTGCCGTTTGTAGAACAGGAACGCTACGACGAGCTGCTGTGGGCATGTGACGTTAATTTTGTGCGCGGCGAAGATTCCTGCGTGCGTGCGCAGTGGGCAGGAAAACCGTTCGTCTGGCAGATCTATCCGCAGCACGATGAAGTGCATTGGCAGAAGCTGCAGGCCTTTCTGGATTTTTACGATACGACACTCAGCCCGGAAGCCGCGCATGCCATGCAGGGCTGGTGGCGGGTGTGGAATGGCGGTGACGGCGATGTGGGGCAGGCCTGGGACGCATTTGCCGCTGCACGCGGTGAGTTGGATGTTCGGGCAAAAGTCTGGGGGTGGGAATTATCACAAAACACTCTGGCATTGAATTTGCTGGATTTTATTCAGGAAATCGGTAGAATTCGCGCCTTGAAAATTGAAGGGTAGTAAACATGAAAACAGCACAAGAACTACGCGCCGGTAACGTCATCATGGTCGGCACCGATCCTATGGTAATCCTGAAGGCGGAATACAGCCGCTCCGGCCGTAACGGTTCGGTGGTCAAGATGAAGATGAAGAATCTGTTGACTGAATCGGCCAAGGAAACCGTGTTTGCCGCCGACGACAAGTTCGATCAGGTCATACTGGATCGCAAGGAAGTGACTTATTCCTATTTCGCCGATCCGATGTATGTGTTCATGGACGAAGAATACAATCAGTACGAGATCGAAGCGGAATGCATGGGCGATGCGCTTAACTACATCGAAGACGGCATGCCATGCGAAGTGGTGTTCTACAACGACAAGGCGATTTCTGTTGAACTGCCGAACACCATCGTGCGCGAGGTGATCTACACCGAGCCTGCCGTGCGCGGCGATACTTCCGGCAAGGTGATGAAGCCTGCCAAGATCAACGGCGGTTTTGAATTGCCCGTGGCGGCTTTCGTTGAGATCGGTGACAAGATCGAAATCGACACACGCACCAACGAGTTCAAGAAACGCGCTTAATCTGTAGCAGTAAGCTGCCCGGACGATGCACTCGTCCGGGTTTTTTTACGTGCGGATTACGACGTTAACGTGAAACTCGCGTAGCGATTCGTTTGCTCTTTCCCTCGCTTGCGTGGGGGAGAGCGTAGCGAGGGGGTCATTGGAAAGGGGGAGCGTGCATGGCGAGCTTCATTATCAGAGGTGGCTGCTCGCCACGCCCGTTAGGCGTTGGCCACCGCAAGTTCATTCAGTTCTGTCGTATAGCGTCGTGACATATTTCCCCGTTTCATCGCCCAGTTTTTGCTGATTCCTTCACCAAGCAGTTGTATCGTACCGCTGCCCATACGGCGGTTGATCTGATCCAGTGTCGTCATCAGCGCGCTGGACTTTTCTTGTGCAGCGACATCGTCAAACAGGGTGCGTGGTCG
>JAUSLX010000030.1 GCA_030645775.1 Gallionella sp.
GGTTTTTTACCAGATGCGGATAGGCAATATGTCCTTGAATGCCTTGCACAATGAGCGTGCCTGACAGCGAGCCGCGCCGACCGTTCTTGATCATGTCGCCGACCAGTTTGTTTGAGGTAGGTTCGCCGACGATACAGTAATCCAGTGTTTCACCGCGCGCCTGCAGGGCTTCAACCACGCGTACCGTGCCGTCTACCGCCACGCCCTCTTCGTCGGAAGTGATCAGTAAGGCGATGGATCCCTTATGGGCGGGATGATCTTCGACAAAGGCTTCAATGGCGGTGATGAAGGCGGCGATGGAAGTTTTCATGTCCGCCGCACCCCGGCCATACAGCATTTCATCGCGGATGGTCGGTTCGAACGGCGGGCTGAACCAGGATTGCTCCGGCCCTGAGGGTACGACATCGGTGTGTCCGGCAAACACCACGACCGGGCTGTCTATGCCGCGTCGCGCCCAGAAGTTGTCTACGTTGCCAAAGCGCATGCGTTCTATGTGAAAACCCAGTTTTTCCAGGCGTTCGATGAGGATGTCCTGGCAGCCGGCATCGTCCGGAGTCAGTGAGCGGCGTGCGATCAGCGCTTTGGCGAGCGCGAGTGTTTCAGTCATGTTTAAACTTTCACGTTAAATATGTTTGCGTAGGCTGTTGCATCGAAACCGATATGCAGCAGTTTTCCATCTAGTTCCAGCACGGGGCGTTTAATGACGCTGGTTTTTTCAATCATTAAAGTCAATGCTGAAGTAGCATCGTTAACCCGTTGTTTTTGTTCGTCTGTTAAACTACGCCAGGTCAGGCCCTTGCGGTTCAGCAACTCGTTCCAGTCGCGCTGCTGCAGCCAGTTTGTGGCTGTTCCGGCATCCAGTCCCTGTTTCTTGAAATCATGGAACTCAACCTTGATGTCATGTTGTGTCAGCCAGTCACGCGCCTTTTTAACCGTGCCGCAGTTGGGGATGCCGTACAATTTCAAATGTGTGAAAAATGCGTAGCGATTCGTTTGCTCCCTCTCCCGCTCGCGGGAGAGGGTTGGGGTGAGGGTGATAGGTATGGCGTTTTGCAATTTTATTGTCATACCTATTTGCCCGCATCCAGATCGAGTTTGATGCCGCTGAAATCAGATTTGGAAGGTTTCGAGAGTTTTTCAGTTTCCGGATTGGGCGAAAAAATCGGTACAGCCATGGTGTTGGTGCGTTCGGAAAAATCGACCAGAGCAGACAAATTGCTTGCCGAATCGGCATTACGCATGGCCTCTTCCTTGCTGATGGTTCCGGATTTGAACAGTCGGTAAAGAGCTTGTTCGAAGGTCTGCGAACCGGCAGAAACGCTCTTGTCTATCGCCTCGTGGATTTTTTCAATTTCGTCATTCTTGATCAGATCGGCAATCAAGGTGGTGTTCAGCAACACTTCCACGGCGGGTACCTGCTTGCCACTGACCGTGCGAACCAGACGTTGCGAAATGACTGCCCGCAAACACATGGAAAGGTCGGACAACACACTCTGGCGCGAGTCGTAGGGGAAGAAGTTGACGATGCGATTCAGGGCGTGATAACTGTTGTTGGCGTGCAGCGTAGTCAGGCACAAGTGGCCGGTCTGGGCAAAAATCAGCGCGTGTTTCAGGGTGTCGCGATCACGCACTTCTCCTATCATCAATACGTCAGGCGCTTCACGCATTCCGCAAGACAGCGCATTCTCGTAGTTGAGCGTATCGGTGCCGATTTCACGTTGATTGACGATGGATTTGTCGTGTTTGAAAATGTACTCGATCGGATCCTCTATCGTCAGGATGTGGCCGGTCTGGGTGTGACTGCGATGCTCGATCATGGAAGCCAGCGTGGTGGATTTCCCCGAGCCGGTTGCACCGACTACCAGTACCAGGCCGCGTTTTTCCATGATTAACGACTTGAGTATGCCGGGAAGGCGCAGTTCGTCCACATTGTCGATTTTGCCCTTGATGTAGCGTATCACGATGGCAATGTCACCGCGCTGACGGAAAATATTGACGCGGAAGCTGCCCAGCCCATCCACACGGTAGGAGAAGTTCATTTCCATGCGGGCTTCGAACTCGACTATCTGCTTCGAAGACATGAGTTCATAGGCGATGTGCTTGACGATCTCGGCACTCAAAATCTGTGAATTGACCGCCATGCTAATGCCGTCAATTTTGATGTTGACCGGCGCGCCAACCGAAAAAAACAGATCGGAGGCCTGCTTGTCAGCCGCCAGTTTCAACAAGGGTGTGACGATCATGTGTAGCTCCTTAGAAACAGTTGCTAGACGTTAGACGCTAGACGCTAGCTACTAGTTGGCGTTGTCCGCTTCGCGGATTTGCTTTAACTAACGACTAGCGACTAGTAGCTAGCGACTAACGACTAGCTACTTGCTTTTAAATTCCGCGCAGCAATTCGTTGATGCCGACCTTGGACAGGGTCTTGGCATCGACTTTCTTGACGATCACGGCGCAGTACAGATTGTATTTGCCATCAGGAGAAGGCAGGCTGCCGCTGACGACTACCGATCCGGCGGGTACGCGGCCATAGGTAACGGTGCCGGTTTCGCGATCGTAAATCTTGGTGCTCTGGCCGATGAATACACCCATCGAGATTACCACGTTGTCTTCCAGAATCACGCCTTCGACGATTTCTGAACGTGCACCGACGAAACAGTTGTCGCCGATGATGGTCGGATTCGCCTGCACGGGTTCGAGCACGCCGCCGATGCCGACGCCACCGGACAAATGCACGTTCTTGCCGATCTGCGCGCAGGAACCGACTGTCGCCCAGGTGTCAACCATGGTGCCTTCATCCACATAGGCGCCGATGTTCACATAAGACGGCATCAGCACCACGTTTTTGGCGATGTATGCGCCTTTGCGGGCGGCAGCAGGGGGGACAACACGGAAACCACCTTCGCGGAAATCGCGGCTGTTGTAGTCGGCAAATTTGGAGGGTACTTTGTCGTAGTAATTGGTGAAACCGCCCTTGATGAAGGCGTTGTCTTCCAGACGGAATGACAGCAATACGGCCTTTTTCAGCCATTGGTGCGTGACCCAGTCACCATCGATCTTTTCCGCAACGCGCAGCGTGCCCTGATCGAGTTGGGTGATGACAGCGTCAACCGCTTCCTTGAGTTGCGCGTCCGCATTGCGCGGCGTGATCTCAGCGCGACGTTCAAAGGCAGTTTCGATGATGGCTTGTAATGGGTTCATGGTTATTCCTGGTGTAGGTCGGGTTTTAACCCGACATGTTGGTCGTAGGTCGGGTTTTAAGCCGACATGTTAGTCGTAGGTCGGGTTTTAACCCGACATGTCAGGCTGAAGCCTGACCTACAAATTCTGCGATTCTGTGTGCGGCTTCCACGGTCTCTTCCGTATTGGCGACCAGCGCCAGACGCACAAAATTTTCGCCGGGATTGATACCTTGCGCGCTGCGCGCCAGATAACTGCCCGGCAATACGGTCACATTATAATCGCGATACAAGGCTTGCGCGAAGGCCGTGTCGGAAATCGGCGTGCGTATCCACAGATAAAAGCTGGCATCCGGCAGGGTTACGGGTAATACGGGACTGAGTATTGCTATTACCTGGGTGAATTTTTCGGCGTACAGGCGGCGGTTCTCTGCGACATGCGCCTCATCATTCCATGCAGCAATGCTGGCGGCCTGGATGACCGGATTCATCGCCGAGCCGTGGTAGGTGCGATACAGCGCGAATTTTGCAATGACATCAGCATCGCCCGCGACAAAGCCTGAGCGCATTCCGGGGACGTTGGAGCGTTTCGACAGGCTGGAAAACACCACCAGATTACGGTAGTCGCCGCGTCCCAGTTGCTGTGCAGCCTGCAAGGCACCGAGCGGCGGCGTTTCAAGATAGATTTCCGAATAGCACTCGTCCGAGGCAATCACGAAACCATAGCGGTCGGACATCTCAAACAGGATTTTCCATTCCTCAAGCGGCATCACCCGCCCGGTCGGATTGCCCGGCGAGCAGACATAAATCAGCTGAGTGCGTTGCCAGATATC
>JAUSLX010000045.1 GCA_030645775.1 Gallionella sp.
CGTTTGGATATAAAAATCGAGATTCTGCTTGAGGTAAAGCAGTCATGAGTTCGGTTTTACAGGTTAAGGATTATCTTTGCACGCGCATGCTCAAAGTGGGCGCTTTTCAAAAGTACCGGGATGTAATCGTTGAGAGCGAAGTCAGGCCGAATGTATTCGCCGTGTTTGACAGGGAAGATGTTTTTTTGGGTCTGGTGACGGCAAATCAGGCCGGGCTGTTTCCCGTACGTGTATTTTCTGACTTGCTGGTACGCAAAGAGCCTCAGCCCATCCTGCTGAACACGCCATTGGATGAAGTGATGGCTCGCTTTAAGGTTGAAAAGAGCGAATTTATTGCGGTCATTGATAACGGTAAATTTGTTGGCGTTGTTTCCGAACCCAGCCTGTTTGCCGGCCTGGTAAAAAAACTGGAGGCCGAACTCGACTATAGCAAGTTGGCCTCACTGGTATTTGAAAACACCTCAGAAGGGATCCTAATTGCCGACCCCACCGCTCACATCATTCACGTAAATAGTGCTTTTACCAAGACAACTGGCTACCAGCTCGAAGAAGTGGTCGGCAAAACGCCCAACATACTTCATTCCGGTTATCAGGATAAGGGGTTCTATGAAGGAATGTGGCGAGCGTTGCTGGAAATCGGTGAGTGGGAGGGGGAGCTATGGAATCGCCGCAAAAATGGCGACATTTATCCTGAGTGGTTGCATATCAATGCAGTGCACGATGCGGATGGGAGGGTTGTCAATTACGTGGGCGTATTTTCGGACATCGGTCCGAATAAGGAGATACAACGCAAGCTGCAACAATTGGCTTTCTACGATCCGCTCACCGCTTTGCCAAATCGCCGCCTGTTCAATGACCGGCTTGAACACACTGTTTTACAGGCTGGTCGCCAAAATGAAGTTTTTGCACTGCTGTTCATTGATCTGAACAGGTTCAAGAATATTAACGATGCATTTGGACATGCAACGGGCGATAAGCTGTTAAAGCACGTTGCAGCTTCTATCAGCAGATCTGTACGCGAATGCGATACCGTGGCACGGTTGGGGGGCGATGAGTTTACCGTGATACTGTCTGACTGCCATGAAATAAGATCGGCAGTGGCTGTTGCAAACAAAATCGGTCATGCCCTCAACGATCCGATTGCATTTGACGGTCATGAGTTTCTGGCATCGGCTGCTATCGGAATATCGCTCTATCCCGTAGATGGGGTGACTGCGGAGGAGATGACCCAAAGCGCCGACGTTGCGATGTTCAACGCTAAAAGTGAAGGCGTTGGATTTCGTTTTTATAGCCCGGAAATGAATAGCGGTATCGCCGATCAGCTGGCAATCGAATCAGCGATCAGAAATGGCGTAGAAAAAGGTGAATTTTGGCTGGCATGGCAACCACAGGTCAATCTGGCAGACAACACGATTATTGGTGCGGAAGTGTTAGCACGTTGGCGGCATGAAGGCAGGGATATTCCGCCTTGCCAGTTTATCCCTATTGCAGAAAATTCAGGGCAAATTGGCATGTTGGGAGATTGGATATTCAGGGCTGCGTTGGCGGAGGCGGATGAGTTCA
>JAUSLX010000046.1 GCA_030645775.1 Gallionella sp.
AGAGGTGTGCGCACGAGGCGCACGGCTTTGGTGTGTCGGCATACGAGGTGTGCGCACAAGGCGTAAGTATCGTAGGTCGGGTTTTAACCCGACTTCGGTATCGCAGGTCGGGTTAAAACCCGACAACTTAAAGAAAGTAAAAGATTATGAGCAATCACATTTTTACCCATCTGGATGCGCTGGAGTCCGAATCGATCCACATCATGCGCGAGGTCGCGGCAGAGTGCAAAAATCCGGCGTTGCTGTTTTCCGGCGGCAAGGATTCTATCGTGATGTTGCGGCTGGCGGAAAAAGCCTTCCGTCCGTGCAAGTTCCCGTTCCCGCTAGTGCATATCGACACCGAGCATAATTTCCCGGAAGTAATCCATACGCGGGACAAGCTGGCGGCGGATATGGGCGAGCGCTTGATTGTGCGTTCGCTGGAAGGTTCCATCGCGAAGGGAACGATCGTCATCAAGAATCCCGATCTGCCGCGCAATCCGTATCAGTCGGTCACGCTGCTGGAAACCATAGAGGAATTCGGTTTCGATGCCTGCATGGGCGGTGCGCGCCGCGATGAAGAAAAGGCGCGCGCCAAGGAACGCATCTTTTCGTTCCGCGACGAATTCGGCCAATGGGACCCAAAGAATCAGCGCCCGGAGCTGTGGGATATTTACAACACCCGCGTGCATCCGGGCGAAAACATCCGTGTGTTCCCGATTTCCAACTGGACGGAACTGGACATCTGGCAATATATCGGGCGCGAGAATCTGCATATTCCGAGCATTTATTACGCGCATGAACGCGAAGTAATACGGCGCGGCGATTCGGTTATCCCGGTGTCCGATCTGGTGCAGCCCAAACCGGGCGAAAAAGTAGAGGTGCTCTCGGTGCGTTTCCGCACCGTGGGCGACGTGACCTGTACTGCGCCTGTGGAATCGACCGCCGGCAATGTAGACGAAATCATTGCAGAGACTGCGACCACGCGTATCACCGAACGCGGCGCGACCCGCATGGACGACCAGACTTCAGATGCGTCGATGGAATTGCGCAAGAAGGAAGGTTATTTTTAAGAGCGTGAAGTGGTAAGGGATAAGAGGGAAGGGATGTGCAATGTGAGAAGCGTAGCGGATGAATACATCGTTGTTTTTCACCCTTCCCTCTTCCCTCTTCTCACCGTTTACTTTTCACCGAATTTAGAGGTTACATCATGAGCGACACAACACAATTACTCCGTTTCATCACCGCAGGCAGTGTGGACGATGGCAAGAGCACGCTGATCGGCCGTCTGTTGCACGATTCCAAATCGATCTTCGAAGATCAGTTTTCGGCGATCTCGAAAACCTCCGAAAAGCGAGGCATGGCGGCGGTTGATCTGTCTCTGCTGACCGACGGCTTGCAGGCCGAGCGCGAGCAGGGCATCACCATAGACGTGGCTTACCGCTACTTCGCGACGCCCAAGCGCAAGTTC